>CAZNZH010000041.1:0-13746 GCA_964577445.1 uncultured Myxococcales bacterium | reverse complement strand
CTGCTCGCCGCAGGCCATCGAGATCCCCGGCGTCATCACCATCGACCTCAGCGCCTTCGACATCCCCCTCGCCAGCCTGGGAGGCTTCGGCGCCTGGGAGAAGCCCGAGGTCCAGGAGGCGATCGTCATCTGGCTGCTGGAGCAGTACACAGCGCTAGCCGTGGAGACCCAGACCGACGTGCTCTGGCTCCTGGAGAACTTCTGCGGCCACGGCTACGTCGCCACCGGCCCCAACGCCGACACCCAGAACCGGTGCTACCGAGGCCCCGACACGGCGCTGTGGTTCGACATCACCTGCATCCACCCGTCGGACGCGGGCCACTACGCCATCTACGACATGTTCCGCGCCGCCGTCACCGAGTAAGAGGGTGTATTCAAGTTCTCCCGTCGCCTGGCTGGCTCACATCTTTTCAGGGACTTCCGCGCGTCGGTTTCTTGCGCTGGGCAAGCGCCCTCCGCGCATAAGCCCCTGAAAAGACGTCGCTGGCGCCATGCTCGGTCCGAATGTAAATACACCCTCTAACCATCCCTTGACCCAGCCCGCCCCGCCCCTATAGTCAACCCCACGTTCGTCTGTGGGGGCGAACTGGTTTCGACGGGGGTGCTGAGGTTCAGGTTGCGTGTCCGGGTCCTGCATCCCGGTTATCAAGTGTAGGAAACCAACAAAAGCCAACGACAACGCTTTTGCCCTCGCCGCATAACTGCGTGTGAGCAGTTGTTCTTCGGGTCGCCTATGCCTGGGGATTTTCAACTGTCATATTTCATAGGCTGGCCGACGCGCGGGATCCCGACGTTCGACGGCGAGATCTCTGGGATCCGGTTCCGATAAATCCTGCCCGTGGGAGTTGACGGAGCTTGAATTAAATCACGGAAACTACACACGTAGACGCCTGTTTCCAATCGCTCGCGGACCGGGGTTCGACTCCCCGCGCCTCCACCAAAAATTCTGAGGCCGCTCTACCCCCTGATACTCTCAGTTGGTCCGGCGGCCTCAGTTCGTCCATGCGGGGAGCCGAGCCCCGGTCCGCTTCCTTACGGGCCGCAGGCCCGCATGCGAACTCGAAGCGTAGCGGAGAGTGAGGCGAGGCCAAAGGCCGAGCTGACTCCCCGCGCCTCCACCAAAAATTCTGAGGCCGCTCTACCCCCTGATACTCTCAGTTGGTCCGGCGGCCTCAGTTCGTCCATGCGGGGAGCCGAGCCCCGGTCCGCTACTCGGGGAACTCGCCGAAGGCGCTCGCCATCGCGCGGGGTAGCATGTAGTCGATGCCGCTGTAGGTCTCGAAGAGGTGGGGAGAGTCGGCGCATGTGTTGGGGGTGTCGAAGTCGTGCCCCCAGCGCCAGGAGCGACACCAGCCGTTGGGATCGAGGTTGTCTCCCGTCGGTGGCGTCGCCGGCGCATCGAGGAAGCGGGCGGCCGCTGCGAGCAGCGACGGGTCGTCGTCGTTGAAGAGGTATCGCGCGTACATCGCGTAGACCGCGTGGCCCTGGCTGATGAGTGCCTTTCGATCGACCACGGCCGAGAACCAGTCCGGGCTGGCGGGGTCCTGGTCCAGGGAGATGACGGCCGCGTCGCCAGCGAGGCCGATGTTGAACTCGTTACAGTCGATGTTCCACACGAAGGGAAAGCCCAGCAGCGCTGAGAAGTCGACGGCCGCGCCGCTCTTACAGGCCTCGGTGAACTTGAGCGCGCCCTGGATGAAGAGAATCGCGAAGGCCTTCTGGTCTGCGGGCTTGACCGTGGCCACCGAGACGCTCCAGGTCGACTCGTAGTCGCTCTTCGGCTTGCCCGTGACGTGCGCGGCGCCACGCTGAAAGCCCCACGAGATCCAACGCTGGTCGGGACCGCGCTTCACCTCCTTGCCGAAGATGTCGCGGATCACCCAGTGCTGGTCACGGAGATACCCGCCCAACCTGTCCGCGTGGGCACGCGCCAGCTCCTTGAGGTCGACGCCGTCGTGGATGAGCGCGCCCGGCACATGCACGACGTCCCACAGGGCGCGAAGCTGTGCCAGCATCTGGTCGCCGGACGGCTCGTTGTCGCGTGTGGCCGAATCGGGCCAGCACAGCGTCTCCGCGAAGGGGCCGCAGAAGTTGGACGTGTAGTCGGGCCCGCGGTCGGAGCGGTACACGTAGCCGTCCAGGGGGTCGGTGAAGAGGTAGCCCAAGGCCGGGTTCGCGGGCAGCGCGTCCAGCTCCGCGTAGGCGTCCAGGATCTGGTGGATGCGGAGCAGGCTGTCGTCCAGGCCCGCCGCCCGGTACTCGTAGACGAAGGTGCTCAGCGCTTTCGCCATGAAGACCGTGTTGTCGCCGAACATCGGCACCCCGCCGGCGATCCGGTCCGTCACCCGGCCATCGACGAAGTAGCTCGCCAGGAAAGCCGGGCGATAGACGTTCCAGTAGCGATTGCCGAACACCGCCAGCGGGTCGGGCGGGCTCGCGATGTCGGGGCCGGGTTCGGTGTCAGCGTCTTGGTCGGCGTCGGGCCCGGCCGCGATCTCAAGCTCGGGCTCGATCTCAGCGTCGGGCTCGATCTCGGGCTGGATCTCCAGATCGGGCTCGATCTCGGGCTCGGGCTCGATCTCGGCTCCGAGGTCAGCGTCTGGCACAGGAGCGGCGTCCGGCCCCGAGTCGATCTCCGCGTCGATCTCCGCGTCGAGGTCCGGCGCGCTCGATGAGTCGATGCCGAGATCGGAGGGGGCGTCCGGCGCCGGGGTGGCGTCCGCCTCGGCGTCCAGGGTCGGGCCGCTCTCGACGCCCCCATCGACCGTCCCGGCGCCACTGTCGGCACAGCCGACCGCCAAGCAAAGCGACAGGATGGCCAGGCCCGCGCCCCGGGGCAGAGTATTCGAGATTCGGCGTGCGATCGTCATGGGGAGAGCATGTGGCGGCGCCTGGGCCGGGTCAACCACGAACACAGGCGGCAAAGGCGGGCGGCGAAGGCGTCTGATGCCTGTCCGCCCGTTCGGTCAGCGCCGCGCGACGCTGAGTTCCACCTCCACGCCGGCTTGGACGCGCAGGGCGCCCAGCAGGGCGCGGAAGGGGGTGATGTTCCAGGTGGGTTGGTGCAGCGTCGTGCGGGCGACCAGCCTGCCGCCGCGCTCGGCTACGTCGAGGCGGATGGGTTTGCGGGCGCCGTGTAGCGCCAGCTCGCCTTCGACGACGTAGCCGCTGGCGGTCTCTGCCACGCGGCTGGTGCGGAAGCGGGCTGTGGGGTGGCGCTTCGCTTCGAGGACCTTGTCGCGGATGTTGGCCTCGATGGTCGCGCGGTCTCTGGCTGACGGCTCCCCTGGATTTACTTGGCCGTCCGCGCCGATGGAGCCTACGACTCGCAGGGAGGCGGCGTCGAACTCCGCGCTGAGCGCCTCGTCGCCGTCGGCGCTCAGCGCATAGCGGGTCACCTCGAGGCGCAGGTCGTGGCCCAGGGCGGCGGCGAGGCCGTCGCGCTTCACGGTGATGAAGCAGGCGCTGCTTTGGAGGTCGACCAGCTCGGAGAGCTTCATGGCTTGCCTTGGGAGATGACGAGGGCCTCGTGGGGTGAGATGAGCCAGCGCGTCGCTCGCGCCGCCAGCGCGCGCATGGCGTCTAAGGGCGCCCCGCTCTCGGTGGCGGCTATCTCGGCGGCCTCGGCACCCGTGCGGCGGCCGTCCAGGGCTTTCAGCCACGGGATCAGCAGGGGGTGCTCCTCGTAGGTGAGGCCGGGGAGCAGCGAGACGCGGGCTACGCCGCCGGCCAGCGTGACCGTCGGGCCGTAGGTCTCGCGCTCGCCGATTCGCCCGTCGGCGTCTATGGGAATGCGGTGCCGCACCGCGGCGCGCGGGGCGAGATTCAGCAGCCCGAGATCGGCTGCTTCCCAGAGGCTCTGGGTCCGAGCGGGGCGGTCCGCGGCCTCGGCGTAGAAGATGAAGAGCGGCGCTAGCAGGCGGTCCAGCACGTCCCAGCGGCCGGGCTCCGGCAGGCGGTCCAGCGCGTCCGCGGCGGCGGTGTCGCCCAGGGTGTGAGCCGCGCTCCACTGACCGGGCATCGCCCAGCCGCTGAAGCGCAAGCCCGCCGAGGCCAGCAGCGCCCAGAGCTCGCCGACGCTGTAGGTGTAGTAGTTCGGGTGGCCGAAGGTGTCCATGAGGCCCGGGATGTCGCCGTCGGCTTGCTCGAGGAGCGCGGCGAAGGACTCACGGAGCGGGCCGGGGAAGTCGCCCAGCTCGCGGGCGAGGTCCAGCAGTGCGGCGACGCGGGCCTCGGCGGGGGCGTCAGCGCCGGCGAGCGCAGCCGCGATGCGGTCGAGATCGCGCACCGGGCGGCGGTGGGTGGTGCTGTAGACCATCAGCAGGAGCGCGCCGTCCGGCTTCAGCAGCGCGCGCAGGCGCCGCAGGCCCTCCGCCGGGTCGGCCAGGTGGTGGATCACCCCGAAGCTGACGATGAGATCGAAGGGCTCACCCAGCTCGCCTGGGGTCAGCGTCAGGATGTCGCGCACCTCGTGGCGCAGGTTTGTCAGCCCGAGGCCCGCCGCGAGCGCCGCGCTCACCTTTAGCGAGGCCTCGCTGAAGTCGATGGCGACGACCTCGCCCTCGGGCACCGCCAGGGCCCAGGTGATGGCGTCGCGGGTCCCGCAGCCCGCCACCAGCACGCGCGCGCCCGGCCCAAGCGCGTCGGCGCGCCCGCGGCCCAGCGTGAAGTTCACCTGCTCCAGGGCGTACGGCGACCAGTCGAGGCCGTGGACGCGCGGGTAGGGATAGCGCTCGTAGTGTTGGCGCGTCGCCTCAGCGGCATCGGGGCGTTCGGCCATGGCGCGCCTACTCGGAGGCAGGCAGCGCGGGCGGCGTCGGCAGCTCGACCACCGCGCCGCCTTGGACCGTCGCCCGGTCCAGGGTCGGGGCGGTGTGTACCACGCCGTTCACCTTGATGGGGCCTTGCGGATCGGAGCCGAGGCGGATGTCCAGGGCGCCGGTCGGCATGTGCCAGACCACGCGGTCGAAGAGCGGCGCGCCCAGGGCGTAGGTGCCGGTGCAGGGCAGCGGGTAGATACCGGCGGCCGCGAACACGTACCACGCGGAGAGCGTGCCGCCGTCGTCGTTGCCGGGGAGGCCCGCCGGGACGGCCGTGTAGATGGTGTCGGCGACCCAGTGGGTCCACGCGCGGGTCAGGTCGGGGCGGCCGCCGAAGCCGAACAAGAACGGCGCGACGAGGTTGGGCTCGTTGCCGTGCCAGTAGTAGGCGCTGGGCAGGTCCGGGTTGAAGGTGTCGCGCGCGCCGGTCATGAACCTGCTGAGCTTGGCCACGAAGGCCTCAGCGCCGCCGATGGTCTCGACCAGCCCGGCCGCGTCGTGGGGCACCATGAAGAGGTACTGCCACGCGTTGCCCTCGACGTACGCCTTCTGGCCGCCGGTTCCTGAATATTTCTCGAAGGTTCCGTCGGCCTTGCGCGGGGCTAGGAAGCCCAGCACGGGCTCCCAGAGCGCGCGCCAGCGGCCCGAGCGCTCCGTGTAGAGCGCGTCCGCCGCGGTGTCGCCGACCTCGCGGGCCACGCGCGCCACGCAATAGTCGTCCGCGGCGTACTCCAGCGTCCTCGAGACCGCGCCGTCCACCATGTCCGACGGGCAGTAGCCGTGCGCCAGGCAATCCTCGATGTTGTTGCGCCCCGTGTTGCCGTGCTTCGGCGGGCCGTCGGCGATGGCCCTCATCGACGCCAGCGCCGCCGGGATGTCGAAGTCGGTGATGCCGTGCTCGATGGCGTCTCCCAGCACGATGTCCGCGCTGGAACCCAGCATCGAGCCGGTCTCGCCGGTCGCCAGCGGCCACCGCGGGAAGTTGCCGTACTGCGCGTTCATCGCGAGCAGCGAGTGCACGAAGTCGCGCTGCCGGTCGGGGTAGAGCAGCCCCACCATCGGATGCAGCGTGCGGTACGTGTCCCACAGCGAGAAGTCGCTGAAGTAGTCGAAGCCGTCGGCCGTGTGGACCTCCTTGTCCAGACCGCGGTAGCGCCCGTCCACGTCGGTGAGCAGCGTGGGCATGAACTGGGTGTGGTAAAGCGCCGTGTAAAGCAGCGTGCGGCGCGTGTCGGTGCCGCCCTCGACCTCGACGACCGAGAGCGTGTCGCGCCACTGGGTGCGGGCGGCCTCGTGTACGGCGTCAAAGGCGAGATCGGCGGACTCGGCGACCAGGTTCGCGCGCGCGCCGTCCACGTCCACAAAGGAGATGCCGACCCGCAGCTCGACGAGGGGGTCGCTGGTCGCGTCGTAGCGCAACGCCACGCCCGCCGAGGGCCCCGAGGTCTCGACGCTGCCCTGATGGTACCCCTCGCCGTCCCAGGTCCCGACAGAGGTGGGCGCGCGGCTCGGCTGGATCACGAAGTAGAGCATGAAGCCATCGAACCGCTCGGAGAACTCGCCCCAGTTGTGAACGTAGCCCGAGATCTGGCCCGTGGCCGCGTCGACCTCGCTGAAGCTGTCCTCGGCCCGCCCCTTCGCCATGGAGCGGGTCACGTCGACCACGATGAGCGCCTCGTCGGTGCTCTTGAAGGTGTAGCGGTGTAGCCCCGTGCGGGCGGTGGCGGTCAGCTCGGAGCGCACGTCGTCGGTGTCGAGGCTGTAGTAGCCGGGGCTGGCGGACTCGCGGGCGTGGTCCAGCGGCAGCCTGAGCGCGTTGCCGCCGGCCAGGAGCGTCGCCGGGTCGCCGACGTAGGGGATGACGAGCAGGTTGCCGTAGTCGGCCACGCCGGTGCCCGCGAGGTGGATGTGCGAAAAGCCCAGCACCCGCGTGTCGTCGTAGTAGTAGCCGCCGGCGTGGGCGGGGCCGAAGGTGGCGTCGAGGAAGCCGTCGGTGTCCGGCGAGAGCGCGACCATGCCGAAGGGCGTCTGGGGGCCCGGGTAGAGCGCGCCGAAGTTGATGAAGGTCGAGCCGGTGCCGATGAAGGGGTCGACCCAGTCGAGGGGGTCGAAGGGCGCGGGCGTGACGTCCGGGCCGGCGTCGGTGGTGGCGTCCGGCGTGGCATCGCGCGCCACGTCGGCGGTGGCGTCGGAGGTCGTGTCCGGCCCGGCGTTCGACGCGCCGTCACCGCACGCGGCGAGGAGCGTGAGCGCGGTGATGGCCAGGGCGAAAGAGCTGGAGGCGATGCGTTCGGTGTTCATGGGTCGGGGATGCTAGTCGCAGGCCGCGGTCGGGACAACCGCGACGTCACCCCGGCGCGTATTCCGCGTGCCGAGCCTTCGCCGCCCTTGCGCCGGCGGGGCGAGCTTTGCGACAGTCGGGGCCTTCACGGAGCGTCCTCATGTCCAGCCATCGCCTCGCCCTGCCCGCGCTCTTCTCTGCCGCGCTCCTCCTGGCCGCGATCGCCCTGACCGCCCAGCTCACGGCGTGCGACGACGCGAAAGGGCCCGAGCTCAACGTCGCCGCGGTCGTGACCTACAACGTCGGCCTCGCCGAAGGCTACGTCAGCTACGCGCCTCAGCGGAGGCCCGGCCTCCTGGCGGCCATCCCCAAGCTCGACGCCGACGTGGTGTGCCTGCAGGAGGTGTGGGCCGAGGCGGACGCCAACGCCCTGATCAGCGCGGCGGCGTCTGTGTTTCCGGAGAGCTACCATGTGCAGCTCGAGGACAACACGGTCGGCCCGCCCGGGTGCCCGCCGGAGTCCGAGCAGGTCGCGGAGCTGTCGGTCTGCGCGACCTCGAAGTGCGGCGATAAGGAATCGAGCGAGCTGGGGGGCTGCGTGCTCGAAAAGTGCGACGCCGAGTTCAAGGCGGTCCCCCCGAGCTGCGTGGAGTGCCTCGTCGCCAACCTCGGCCAGGCCCTCGACACCATCCTGCTGGCCTGCACCACCGGTTCGGCGCGCTACTTCGCCAAGGGCGCCAACGGCTTGCTCCTGCTGTCGAAGCACCCGCTAAAAAACCGCACCCACCTGGCCATGACCTCGACCAACACCCAGCGCAGCGTGCTGGGCGCCACGGTGGACCTGCCCGGCGTCGGCGAGACCGACGTCTACTGCACGCACATCGCCGCCGATCTCGAGAGCCAGCTCAAGTACGCCGGGCCTTACAAGTCCTGGGGCGACGAGAACCTCGCCCAGCTCGACGCGATCTTCGCGCACATCACCGCCACCAAGAAGACCGAGCAGGTCCTGCTGATGGGTGACCTTAACTCCGGCCCGGCCATCCCGCCCGACATCGCGGCGGAGCTCCCCGACAACTACCAGCACATCATCGACGCGGGCTGGCGCGACTGGCCCGGCACCGACGCGCCGGCCGAGTGCACGTTCTGCCCCGAGAACACGCTCGTGTCCGACAGCTCCGCCGGGGTGCTCATCGACCACATCTACGGCAAAGGCATCCCCGCCGCCTTCTCCCAGAGCCGCGCGGCCCGCTTCGGCACCGAGACCGTGACCATCGAGACCGAGAGCGGCCCGGCCCAAAGCCACCTCTCGGACCACTTCGGCATGCGGCTTCAGTTCGACCGCGCCCGATAGCGCGCCCCTTGCAGGCGAGGGCGCCACGACGCCGGGCTTCGGCGACCGGGTGGCCGATCGCGACGCCGCCGCGGCGCCCTTCATGGGCTTTCTGCGCAGACCCCTAGGCGTCGCCTGGTGATTTGGCGACCGCGGCGCCCGCGACCCGCCTGAGCGCCGCCCGGGTCACCCACAGCCCGAGCAGCCCGAGCAGCAGCCCCTCGGCGGCGCCCACGGTCACGTCGACCGGGGTGTGGACGCCGATGATGGGGCGCGACCAGCTCACCGCGACCGCCCACGCCGGCAGCAGCCACGCCACCGCGCGCCACCCGGGCGGCCGCAAGATCAGCGCGAGCCCGGCGCAGAGCGTCGCAAAGAGCATCGACGCGAAGGCGTGCCCCGACGGAAAGGAGTAGCCGACCATCGCCGCCCACTCGCCGCGCTCTCGGGCGTCGCTCGGGGCGGCCGTGACGGCGGCGGGGGCCAGGACCGCCTCGAGCCGCGCGCGCCGTTCGCTGGCCGAGGGCAGCGCGTAGAAGGCTTCGGCGCCCTCGGGCAAGGCCCCCGCGTGGACCAGGGCCAAGACGCTGGGCCGCGGGACCGCGAGCGCCGGCTTGATGACCCACTCGTTGGCGGCGCCACCGGCTCCCAAAAAGACCACGAACGCCAGCGCGATGACGGCGAACTCCGCCCCACGGCGGCTGAGCGCGAGCCCTGGGCGCGCGGGCAACCACAGCGCCGCCGCGATGGCCAACCAGGGCAGCGCGGCGCGGGAGCCGGACCAGGAGATGGCCCAGGCCACCGCGCCCAGCGAGGTGAAGGGCCGGCTGGCTCCCAGCAGGTTGCTGGCCAAGACGCCCAACCACGCACCGGCGAGGAGGCGAATCAGCGGCTGAGGCCAGCCGCGCGCGGAGAGTCGTTGGGCCGTCGTCGTCATCGCCGCGGAGGCTCCCACACAAGCGCGGCCGCTCCAAGCAAGCGCCGAGATCGCCGCCCGGACCTGCCCCCGCGACTCCCAGGCGGCAACTATGCGCTTTCCGCGCAAGCGCTGAACTCCCTATACTCCGCCGCCACCGCGGTCGGCCCGCGGCCGCCTGCACCCTCGAGGACGAACGTCCATGAAGCTCCGACAGAGCAACATCGATCGCCTGGACGCGCGCGAGTTCGACGTCCTCATCGTCGGTGGGGGCATCAACGGCGCGGTCTCGGCGTCGTCGCTGACCAGCCGCGGCGTCTCGGTGGCGCTCATCGACCGCGGCGACTTCGGCGGCGAGACCAGCCAGGAGTCGTCCAATCTCATCTGGGGCGGCATCAAGTACCTGGAGGGCTTCGAGCTGGGGCTGGTCCGAAAGCTCTGCTTGTCGCGCAATCACCTGCTGCGCAGCTACCCGGCAAACGTGCGCGAGATCCGCTTCTTGACCACGCTGCGCAAGGGTTTCCGCCACAACCGCTTCACGCTCTTTTTGGGCGGCCTCCTCTACTGGTTGATGGGCGACCTCTTCACCCGGCGCCCGCGGGTCATGAGCGCGCGCGACATCGGCCGCACGGAGAGCAAGATCTCCACGGCGAACAGCCCCGGCGGCTTCGAGTACTCCGACGCCTGGCTGGTCGACAACGACGCGCGCTTCGTCTTCCGCTTCGTCCGCGAGGCCCTCGACCACGGCGGCATCGCGGCGAACTACGTCGAGTCCCTCGGCGCGACCTACGACGGCCAGCGCTGGACCACCCGCGCCCGGGACCTGATCACCGGCCGGGAGCTGACGATCCGCTCCCGCGTGCTCATCAACGCTTGCGGGCCCTGGGTCGACACCCTCAACAGGGCCGACGCGGTCACCACCGGCCACCGCCACGTCTACTCCAAAGGCGTGCACCTCATCGTGGACCGCGTCACGAGCGAGCGGCGCGTGCTCGCGTTTTTCGCCGACGACGGCAGGCTCTTCTTCGTCATCCCCATGGGTGTGCGGTCGTGCATCGGCACCACCGACACGCGGGTCGAGGAGCTGCCCGCCGTGGTCACGCCGGAGGACCGCCGCTTCATCCTCGACAACATCAACCGCCAGCTCGCCCTGCCCCGCCCGCTCACCGAGGCCGACATCATCGCCGAGCGCTGCGGGGTGCGGCCGCTGGTGGTCGAGAAGAGCGCGCGCAGCCAAGACACCGGCGACTGGACCTCGCTGTCGCGAAAGCACGCGGTGGACGTGGACAGAGCGCGTCGCCACCTCAGCATCTACGGCGGAAAGCTCACCGACTGCCTCAACGTCGGTGACGAGGTCGCGGCCCTGGTGCGGCGGCTCGGCGTCGCGATGCCCCACGCCCGGATTCGTTGGTACGGCGAGCCTCCCGACGCGGTGCGCGACGAGTTCTTCCACCAGGCCGAGCTGATGGGGCTCGACGACATGACCGCGCCCGAGTCCAGCGAGCGCCTCACCACGCGGCTGTGGCGCCGCTACTCCGCGCGCGCGCTCTATATCCTCGAGGATATCCGCCAAGACCCGGCCATGGCGGAGGTGCTCATCGTCGGCACCGAGTATATCCGCGCCGAGATCCACCACGCGGCGCGCTCAGAGATGGTCACGCGGCTGGCCGACTTCCTGCGGCGGCGCTCAAAGATCGCGCTGGTCGAGCGCCCCGAGGTCATCGCGCGCTCGCCGGGGCTGCTGGAGGCCTGCCAGATCCTCTTCGGCGCCGAGGCTCAGGCCCGGCTCGACGAGTACTTCACGGGCGGCGAAAACCCTGTCACTGCCAGCGAAAAAGACGCAGCGCCAGCGCGAACGACAGCCCGCCCCACAGGGTCATGACGAGCATCTCGCTGCCGAGGCCGGCGAGGCCCTGGCCCTGGTTCATGATGACGCGCAGGGAGTCGTTGAGCGCGGTCAGCGGGAGGGCCCGGACCAGCGGGTGGAGGGCTTCGGGGAAGCGCTCGTACGAGAAGAAGACGCCCGAGACGACCCACATGGGCATCATCACCAGGTTCATCAGGCCGGAGGCGGTCTCGACGTTGCTGGTGCGCGACGCGGCCAAGACGGCGATGCCGGCGAAGCTGGCCGTGCCCAAGAGCGTGATGACCGAGAGCGCCGCGGCGGACCCGTGGACGGTCACGCCGAAGGCCAGGTGGGCGAAGGTCAGCAGCGCCGCGACCTCGAAGACCATGAAGGCGAAGCGGGCGATGATGTACGAGAGCAGGAAGTGCGAGCGGTGCATCGGCGTGACGGCGAAGCGGCGCATGAGGCGCTTTCGCCGCGACTGGACGATGGCGTAGCCGATGCTCCACAGACCCGTGCCCATCAGGTTGACGCCGAGGAGGCCGGGGACCAGGAAGTCGATGTAACGGGAGCCGGGTTCGGAGACCGTCTCCTCGGAGATCTCCGCGACGTCCACGCGGCCCAGCGCGCGCTGGAGCCGGTCGTCCACGGCCTGGCGGGCGGCGCGGCTCCGCGGGTTCGTCGGGTCGTAGCGGTAGACCAGCGTGGGGCGCGCGTCGCCGAGACCCGCGGCGGCGGGCGGCGAGTCGACACGCAGCTCGAGATCGGCGCGGCCGCCGCGCAGCGCGTCTTTAGCCGCCGAGGCCTCGTACTCGTGGGCGACGACCCCGTCGCCCTCCAACCGAGGCGCGATGGCGACCGCCCCGGCGCCGACCAGGGCCACGCGGTGCACCTCGCCGGCGTCGTCGCGAAACGCGATGCCCAGGCCGATGGTCAGCAGCACCGGGAAGACGAAGACCCAAAAGAGCGCGCTCGGCTCACGGACGAACTCGATGAGCCGGGCGCGGGTCAGCTCGACGAGCGGGTGCCGCGGCCGGTAGGCGCCGGCGAGGGCGGGCGGCGGGCGCTTAATCTTCACGGAGCGCCCTCCCGGTCAGCTCGACGAAGACGTCCTCGAGGGTAGGCTCGTGGGTCGTGAGCTGCGACAGGGAGCGGCCCTGGCGCGCCAGCTCCTGCATCAACGCCGCCAGCGCCTGGGGGTCGCGGCCGAGCGCGACGTGGTGGCAGCCGCCGTCTGCGCAGTGGTAGCGCAGCACGCCCGGCAGGGCCGCGACGCGCTCGCCGTCCAGCGGGCCGTCCACCGCAAACTCCACGAGCTGCTCGGCGCCAAGTCGCTGAATCAGCTCGGCCGGCGAGCCGAGGGCGATGACCTTGCCCGAGTCCATGACGCCCACGCGGTCCGCCAGCACCTCGGCCTCGCCCATGTAGTGGGTGGTCAGCAGCACGGTCCCGCCGGCCTCGCGGAAGCCCTGGATCACATCCCAGACGCGCCGGCGGGCCTGGGGGTCGAGGCCGGTGGTCGGCTCGTCGAGGCAGAGCAACTGCGGGTCCCCGGCCAGGGCGCAGGCGAGGGTCAAGCGCTGGCGTTGGCCCCCCGACAGGTTGCCCACCCGCGCGCGGGCCTTGGCCTCAAGCTCGACCAGCCCGATGAGCGCGGCCACCGAGCGGCCCGTGGGGAAGAAGCTGGCGAAGAGGCGCAGGGTCTCCGCCACCGTGAGCCGCTCGTCGAGCTGCGTCTCCTGA
Source organism: uncultured Myxococcales bacterium (assembly GCA_964577445.1). GTDB lineage: Bacteria > Myxococcota_A > UBA9042 > PHBI01 > JACKFB01 > JACKFB01. The sequence continues at coordinate 810 of CAZNZH010000041.1, read as the reverse complement.
AGCTGCGCGCCGATCTGCGCCCGAATGGCGCGATCGCTGGCCGCCCCCTGACCCCAGCGCTGCCCGAGCACCTCGATGACGCCAGCGTCAGGCACGCCCAGCCCCTCGATCATCTCCACGGTCGTGGTCTTGCCGGCGCCATTGGGGCCGAGCAGCGCGAAGCACTCCCCGCGACGCACCTCGAGCTCCAGCCCGTCCACGGCGGTCAGGTCGCCGAAGCGACGGACCAGCCCACGGCACGCGATGGCCAAGCCCTCCGCCTCCATCGGCCCGCCGTCAGCCGCCGGTCGCCAGCCGCCCAAACCTCTCTGCACCGATAGCCTCCTGGTGTCGCAGCGCAGGGGTTATGACCGGCTGCGGGCGCGGGTTCGCGCCCCTGGCGGTCGGTCGAGCGGGGGAAGGCGGCGGGGAGCGCGCATGATCGGGTCGCCGTCTCCCAGCCGGTGGTGCGGGTTCGTCACGGTGACCCCGATGAACCGCACGCGGATGATAGAATGGGGCGCGGCTCCCCCGCAACGATGGTCACGGCGCGGTCACTCAACGCGTGGCTCAAGATGCCTGCGGTTGCTGGGGCGCGGCCGCATCGCGGGGGGCGAGGTCCGCGTCGACGGGGCCGCCGATCTCGGGCGAGGCGGGGCCGTGCTCACAGGTGCCGGGCGGCGGCGCCTTGAGGCGCGCGCTCCGCAGGGTCAGCCGCGAGACTTCCTGCGCTTGGGCTGACCGGGCCTCGCCGCGCCAGGCCGACGGGGGCCACCGCGCTTTTCGTTGGCACCCTTGGCGGCCCGCGCCCCGGTGGGTCCGGCGGGGGCG
>CAZNZH010000040.1:5888-13938 GCA_964577445.1 uncultured Myxococcales bacterium | reverse complement strand
ACGAGCTGTAACGCCGGCGAGGTCGTCGATAGCTGCGCGCCGCTGGTGGCGCAGGCCGACGACGCCAGTTGCAACGCGCAGGACGACGACTGCGACGGAGCCACCGACGAGGACTACGTCGCGGTCTCGACGAGCTGCGGGCACGGCGCTTGCGCTGCCCAGGGCGTGACCGCCTGCGCGGCGGGCCAGGTGACGAATAGCTGCGTCCCCGGGACGGCGAGCGCGAGCGACACGACGTGTGACGGCGTCGACGATGACTGCAACGGCCAGACCGACGACGGCTACGTCTCGCTCTCGACCGCGTGCGGTGAGGGCGCGTGTTCCGGCGGCGGCGCAACGTCGTGTGTGGGCGGCGTGGTGCTCGATAGCTGCGAAGAGGGCGCGCCCGCCGGCCTGGACGCGAGCTGCAATGGTGTCGACAACGACTGCGACGACGCGACAGACGAGGACTTCTTGCCGGTGCCGAACACCTGCGGCATCGGCGCCTGCGCGTCCACCGGGACGCTGTCTTGCGTTGAGGGCTCGACCATCAATAGCTGTAAGCCCAAGACGCCAGCCGCCCTCGACGCGATCTGCGACGGCGTCGACGAAGACTGTAGCGGAAAGACCGACGAGGACTACCAGATCGTGGCCACCACCTGCGGCGTCGGCGCCTGCGTCGCGGCCGGGTTTACCTCGTGCGCCGGCGGCGTGGTGGCCGACAGTTGCACGCCTGGGGCGAAGGCGCCCAACGACGCGAGCTGTAACGGCGTCGACGACGACTGCGACGGCGAGACCGACGAGGACTTCGCTGGCCAGGACACGGTTTGCGGCGTCGGAGCGTGCGCGAGCGCGGGCTCCACGTCGTGCGTGGCAGGCGTCGTGACCGACAGTTGCACGGCCGGTACGCCAGCGGCCAGCGACGCGAGCTGTAACGGGGTCGACGACAACTGCGACGGCTCGACCGACGAGGGCTTTGTGTCCACGGTCACGAGCTGCGGCGTCGGGGCCTGCGGATCGACCGGCAGCACGTCGTGTGTCAATGGCGTGGTGAACAATAGCTGCACGCCGGGCGCTCCGGCTGCCAACGACGCGAACTGCAACGGAAAAGACGACAACTGTGACGGGTCCACCGACGAAGGCTACGCGCCGGTGGCGACGATCTGCGGAGTAGGCGCGTGTGGGGCGACCGGCGCGTCGTCGTGCGTGAACGGGACGGTCTTGCAGAACTGCACCCCCGGGACGCCGGCCGCCAACGACGCGACGTGCAACGGGGTCGACGACAACTGCGACGGGTCCACCGATGAGGGCTACGCGCCGGTCGTGACGAGCTGCGGGGTAGGCGCCTGCTCGAAGACGGGGATGTCGTCGTGCGTGGGCGGCGCGGTGAAGCAGAACTGCTCGCCGGGCACGCCTGCGGCCGGTGACGCGACGTGTAACGGCGTCGACGACGACTGTAACGGGTCCACCGACGAGGGCTACGTGCCCGTCGCCACGAGCTGCGGGGTCGGCGGATGCGCGAAGTCGGGCCTCTCGTCGTGCGTGGGTGGCGCGGTCCAGCAGAACTGCACCCCGGGGACGCCCGCGGCCAACGACACGAGCTGTAACGGCAAGGACGATAACTGTAACGGCTCGACCGACGAGGGGTACGTCGCGCTCGTGACCTCGTGCGGCGTGGGCGAGTGCAAGGCCACCGGCGCGACAAGCTGCGTCTCAGGCGTGGTCTCCGATAGTTGCGCGCCGAAGTCTCCGGGCCCCTCAGACACGAGCTGTAACGGCAAGGACGACAACTGCAACGGGTCGACCGACGAGGGCTACGTGCCGACCCCGACGGCCTGCGGTGCCGGCTCGTGTTCGGCTGAAGGCCTGCTCATCTGCCAGGCGGGCGTGCCGACGAACACCTGCTCGCCCGGCACCGGGTCCGCCGACGACGCGACCTGTAACGGCATCGACGACGATTGCGACGGTCAGACCGACGAGGACTACGCCGGCGTAGCCACGAGCTGCGGCGTCGGCGCGTGTGGGTCGACCGGCGTGTCGTCGTGCGTGGGCGGCATCGTCCAGCAGAACTGCTCGCCGGGGACGCCCGCGCCCAATGACGCGAGCTGTAACGGCAAGGACGACAACTGCAACGGACAGACCGACGAAGGATACGTCCCGGTGGCGACGAGCTGCGGGGTCGGCGCGTGCAAGAGGTCCGGGACCTCATCGTGCGCGGGTGGTGCGGTGCAGCAAAACTGCACGCCAGGCGCCCCCGGCGCCAGCGACACGAGCTGTAACGGCGTCGACGACAACTGCAACGGCTCAACCGACGAAGGCTACACGCCGGTGGCGACGAGCTGCGGGGTCGGGGCGTGCAAGAAGACCGGCACCTCGTCGTGCGCGGGTGGTGTCGTGCAGCAAAACTGCACGCCGGGCACGCCGGCAGCTAGCGACAAGACCTGTAACGCCATCGACGACAACTGCAACGGATCGACCGACGAAGGATACGTCCCGGTGGCGACGAGCTGCGGGGTCGGCGCGTGCGCGAAGACGGGCACCTCGTCATGCGTGGGCGGTGCGGTGCAGCAAAATTGCACGCCAGGCGCCCCCGGGAGCAGCGACACCACCTGCAACGGCATCGACGAGAACTGCAATGGGACCGAGGACGAGGGCTATGTGTCCGTGCCTACCGGCTGCGGTACGGGGATCTGCGCGGCGACGGGGGCTTCCTCGTGTGTGGGTGGTGTAGTGCAGCAAAATTGCACCCCGGGTGCGCCCGGTCCCAACGACGCGAGCTGCAACAACAAGGACGACAACTGTAACGGCTCGACCGACGAGGGCTACGTCCCCACCGCGACCTCGTGCGGCGTCGGCCAGTGCGCCATGAGCGGCCAGTTGGTCTGTCTCACCGGAGGTACCCTGAAGGACACCTGTACCGCGGGCACGCCCTCTTGCGGGGACATGGAGTGCGGGAGCGACGGCTGCGGCGGCTCGTGCGGGACGTGCGACGCCGGCACGACCTGCGTTTCCGGCTTCTGCCAGTGCGTGCCCTACTGCGGAGACGCTGTCTGCGGCAGCGACGGTTGCGGTGGTAGCTGCGGAACCTGCGTGCCCCCGACGGGCTGTCAGGCGGCGAGCTGCGCGGCGGGGAGCTGCTCGTACTCGGTCATCTCCGGCAACTGCCTCATCGGTGGCGTTTGCTACCAGGGCGGAGCGCTGAACCCGGCCAACCCGTGCGAGCAGTGCACCCCGACCTCGACTCAGGGCGGGCAGACGGGCTGGAGTTGGCGGGAGCAGGGCGCGTTCTGCGGCGACGCCAACAACTCCTGCGATGAGAGCGAATGCGACGACGGGCAGTGCTACATCGGCTACGCTCCGAACTTCTACCAGTGCGATGACAAGAGCTCAGCGTCCGTCGGCGACTGGTGCTACGGCGGCGCGTGCACGGGTTGGTATCAGCGAATCGAAGCGAACCATGGTCAGAGCGACACCGAGTCCCAGGTCTACGTGAAGGGCTCGCGGCTCTCCACCGGCGGCGCATACGGGTTCTTTGGCTACAAGGGCAACAGCCAGCGCGCGGTGACCAACTACGCGACCTCCATCAACGGCGAGACCCAAAACCTCGGCGCGGCGGCGTCGACCGAGGTCCACTCGTTTTGGAGCTTCCTGATCACTCAGTACAACAAGCTCTACGAGTATGTGAACGGCGTGTGGACCTCGACTCCAGACGCCGGGTCGCTGCGCGCGGCTTTCCCGGTCGTCGGCGGCGAGTTCCTCTCGGAATACAACGCCATCGCTTATTACTGGGCGCCCTTTGGGGGGAGCGCGTCGCGCGTCGTCGCGGCGGGACGGACCGCGGGCAACGGCAGCCTCGCGGTCCGTTCGTGCTCGCGGGGGAGCTTGTGCTTTCCGGGTCCATGCTCCTGGGCCTGCGTCGACGACACCACAGCGGCCGGCTCCTCGGCGGAGTACCCCGTGGGGGTGGCGTTCTACGCGGGCGAGCCCGTTATCGGCGCAAACTACAACAGCGCGACGGCGCCGAGCATCATCGACATCGTGCGCAAGTCAGCGGCCTCAAACCAATGGGCTTATGACGACAATCTAGCGCTGAGCGTCACAAGCGGCCGTCGTCTGCTGACCTTCAAGACGGTGGGCGGCGGCAACCTCGTCGGTTCGCCACCGGAGTGGATCATCGGCGGCGGCACGGCCGGCCTCCTCTTCGTCACCCAGCTCACCTCGACCGTCGCGGTGGTTCCGTCGACCACCAACCCGGCCCCAACCACCATGACCTACATGGACGTAGGTCAATTCGGAAACGAAGTGTTCGTGCTCGGCTTCTACACCGCGGCGAGTGTGCGTCACTACGTCCTGTTCCACGCGAGCCTCTTCAGTGTGCTCGCGCAGCCCTCGAGCTGGAGTTGGAGCGAGCTTGACAGCGGCGCCGAGATCTCGGGGACCTTTTACTACCTGGAGAAGGCCATGTCGGGCTTCGCTTCGGACTCCACGCAGATGTTCACGCTCGGCAGCGCCATGAGCGGGGTGTTGCACCGCAACGTGTGGCGCTGGGACCTCCCGCCGGGCGGGCCGGTGTCTGCCGCAGAGTACTGGGACTACACCAGCACCGCGATCCCGAGCCAATGGAAGGTGGTCGACCAGGGAGTCGCTGACCCGACCTCGAACTGGAAGGTCGACACGGTCAACCACATCGTGACCGAGACCGGCAACTGCTACGACGTCCTCAAGGGGGCCGAGGTCGTTGAGAAGAAGGGCACCTTCCTGGTGAACTCCAGCATGAAGTTCGGTGACGGCGGCTTGCGCGCGCGGGTCAAGCCGGTCGACAACGACGGCTTCGGCCTGATGTACAGCGTCATGGACGCCGACAACTACTACCGCTTCAGCGTCGACAAGGAGCGCTACATCGCGCGCCTCGTTCGCGTCCAGGGCGGCGTGTTCACGACCTTGGCGGAGCAGTACCAGTTTGGGTTCGCCGACCTGGACCAGTGGATGGTGTTGGAGGTGCAGCGAAAGGCGGGCGTCCACACCTGCAAGCTCGACGGCAAGACGATCTTCACCGTCACCGACGAGAAGCTCGGAGCGGGCCCCATCGCGCTTTACTCCTGGGGCATGGACGACGTCAGCTTCGACGAGATCCAGCTCTTCTCGCCCCAATAGCCGCCGTGGGTCGCCGCGCCGCCGCTCTCAAAGCCGCGGCGGCGCGTAGCCCACGATGAGCTTCTGGCCGATCTTCAGCAGCTTCTTCGGCGAGATCTTGTTCCACTCGACGAGCTTGGCCACCGTGGTCTTCTTCCGCTTCGCGATCCGACCGAGGCTGTCGCCCTCTCTGATGGTGTACCGCACCGGCACGGGCTTCAGCTTCTTTGCGCCGCCGTGCTCGATCCAAACCTGGGCAGCCTTTACGGACGCTTGGGCGAGAAAGCGGACGTGCATGTGGCTTCGATGGCCGCGCGCGTGGCGGATGATGGTGTCCGCCCCCTTCTTGCCGGACGTGGACGAGAAGAGGACGTCGAGCTTGCCTTTGGCCAGCTTGCCCCGTTTCTCGGCGAAGGCCCGCAGCGGGGCCTGAACCGCGCGGTCGATGAAGATGTACTGAACGCCGCCGGAGGCCAGCAGCGACGCGATGAAGGCCCAGGTCCGGGGGACGTCCAGCTCCGAGACGTCAAAGGGCTGGAAGTAGTTTGACGTCTGCGGCGACTTCAGGAAGTAGCCGATGTCCGCGTCGCGCCCCGACTGGTGCGAGTGGTGGGGCCGCAGGTGCCCGCCGCCCTTCTTTGAGATGTCGCCCACCACCAGCCGCGGCGTCTTCGGAAAGCGCGCGTGGACGGCGTCGACCGCGGCCTTGATGCCCTTGATGACCTCGGGCGTGCCCCAATTCGTGTCCGATCGCGCCAGGATGCGCTTGGAGGTCTCCAGACGCACACCGTTGATGAGCCAGCCCGCGTTGGCCCGGCCCACGGAGGCGCACTCGGTGCCGCTCGTGGCCTTGGGTTTGGCCGCGCCGCCGCCCGCGGCCGGGGCCTCCGCCTCGGTGTCACCGGCGTCTCCCTCGTCGTCATCCTCCGCGTCCCCGTGGTCGGCGTGGTCGTGTTCTCCCGCGTCGTCCTCGCCCGCAGGGTCGTCACACGGGGGCTCGCCCGCGGGCTGCGCGGCAGGTGTCTCGCCGGGCGCGGGCGTCGGTGCCGCCTCCCCGCGCCGCTCCTTCGTCTCCGCGTCGCCCGAAGGCTTCGCCGCCGCCGTCCGCGCCTTCGCCGCCCCAGGCTCGGCGAACCGCGCAGGCGCCGGCCCCGCGTCCGGCGCGGGCGCCGGCGTGCGCGCCCACGCGCTGGCGCACAGCAGCGCCCCGGTGATCAGGGCTGCACCCACGGCGGCGCAGCGAACCCGGTAGCTTCTCGGTTGCAGCACGGTCCTCCCCCGTATCCTGGGCCCATGGTTGGCCCGGGTTCCGAGGGAACGCAACTCTTTCGACCGATGTCCCCCTCGGGCCGCGCCGCCCAACGCGCCCTCGCGTCCCGGAATTCCCCGCGCGCCGCCTCCGGGAGAGCGGCCCGCGCGCCTACGGACCGAGCCGAACCGTGCGCCAGCGCCCCTGAGCCCGGGTCATCTCCCAGCGGTCGTGCAGCCGATGCTTCGCCCCCACCCAGAACTCCCACCGCTCCGGCAGTAGGCGGTAACCGCCCCAGGTCTCTGGCCGCGGGACCTCGACCCCCGCGTACGCCTGCTGCGCCGCAGCGAAGCGCTCGCTCAGCGCCTCGCGGGAAGCGACGGGTTGGCTCTGCGGCGAGGCCACCGCCGCCAGTCGACTCTGTCGTGGCCGCGACGCGAAGTAGGCGTCGCTGGCCGCCGCCGACAGCCTCTGGACGCCGCCCTCGACCCGCACCTGCCGCGCCAATCGGGGCCAGTGAAAGACCACCGCGGCTCGCGGGTTCTCTTCCAGCTCGCGGCCTTTTCGGCTGGTATACCCACTAAAAAAGCGCAGCCCGTCGCCGTCGCGGCCCTTGTAGAGCACCAGCCGCACCGAGGGCACCCCGCGAGCGTCCGCGGTCGCCAGCGCCATCGCGGTCGGCTCGGGCTCTCCGGCCGCGCCGGCCTCCGCCAACCAGGCCTCGAAGCAAACCCACGGCTCGTCCAGCCCGGCCGCGTCATCTGGAGTCAGCACCGCGTCGCCTCCGCGCCCGTCGCCTCACCACCGCTCGGAGCCCCAGCGGGTGATTCACCCGCTCACGGGCTTGAAAGCCGACGCCACGAGGTCCAACAAATCCCGCGCCCGATACGGCTTTTGCAGAAAACCGATCAAGCCCTTCCCGCCGAAGCGGCTGGAGGCGTCGTGCTGATTGTACCCGCTGGACAAGACCACCCGCACTTTGGGGTCCATGGCGCGCAGCGCCTGAAAGGTCTCCTCACCGGACATCCGCGGCATCGTCAGGTCCAACAGCACCAAGTCGATGTGCTGCGCCCGCGTCCGGTACAGCTCCAGCGCGGCGAGCCCGTCGGGCGCGGTGAGCACCTCGTAGGCCGCGCTCGTCAACACCTGCGTCGCCAGGTCGCGCACCGTCTCCTCGTCATCCACCACCAGCACGCAGCGCTTCTGCGAGGGCGCCTGGGGCATCGGCGAGCTCACCGGCCTCTCCGCGCCCTCGGCGTACGCCCCCGGCGCCTCGGGGATAAGCACCTTGATGGTGGTCCCTCGCCCCACCTCGCTGTAGACGCTCACCGCCCCTTTGTGCCCGCGGATGATGCCCAGGGTCGCGGCCAGCCCCAGCCCATGCCCGCGCTCTTTGGTCGAGAAGAAGGGGTCAAACATCCGTCGCTTGACCTCCGGCGACATGCCGCCCCCGGAGTCGCACACCTCCATGATGACGTAGTCCCCCTCAGGCAGCTCCTCGTGCAGGTAGGTGGCGGCCAGATACCCCGCGTCGCAATGCCCCACGCGCGTGATCAGCGTGATGGTGCCGGGCCTGTCGCCGATGGCGTCGGACGCGTTCGTGATCAGGTTCATGATGAGCTGGCGCATCTGCGCGCCGTCCGCGTCGATGAGCGCCGGTCGCGGGCTGAAGTCGAACACCAGCTTCGC
>CAZNZH010000040.1:0-5878 GCA_964577445.1 uncultured Myxococcales bacterium | reverse complement strand
CGAGATCGACACCTCCAGCAGATTCGCCATCTCCGCGACCAGCGTGGAGACGTCCAGCCGCTCGACCCGAAAGCGCCCCTTGCCCGAGTACGCCAGCATCTGTCGCGTCAGGTCCGCGGCCCGGTCCGCCGACAGCTCGATGCGCTCGATGGAGCGCCGCGCGGGCGAGGTCTGAGGCAGCTTCATCAGCGCGAGGCTCGCGTTTCCCAAGATGCCGACCAGCAGGTTGTTGAAGTCGTGCGCGATGCCGCCGGCTAGCAGTCCCAGGCTCTCCAGCTTCTGCGCCTCCTGTAGCCGCGCCTCCATCCGCTGAATCTCAAGGCGCCGCCGCTCCGTCACGTCCAGCGCGACCCCGAGCACGCCGCGCCCGTCCAGGGGTTCGACCTGCACCTCATAGATGCGCGTCCCGCTCTCGAACTCGTAGGTCCCGACCCCGCCCTCGAGCGCCGCGGCGTGGGCCTCCTCCAGCCCCGGCGTGTCCGGGAATTGCTGCACGACCGAGCGCCCCACGACCCGGTCGGCCGCCAGCCCGAGATCCTCCGCCCGCGCGCCGGCGGTCGACGCGATATGCAGCTCGCGGTCGCAGCTCCACACCGCGCCTGGAAAGTGCGAGAGCAGCACCTCCAGCTCTTGCTCGCGCTCCCGAAGCTCGGTCTGGGCGATCCTCAGCTCGACGTTGGTGCGCGCCAACTCCTGGGTTCGCGTCGCCAAGGTCTCGGCTGCCTGCTTTCGCGCCGTCACATCCTCAGAGATCCCGAGCAGGTAGAGCGGCTGGCCCTCGTCGTCGTAGATCGGGATCTTCTTGGTGTGCAGGAAGCGCCGGCCCTGCTTGGCGGTGTCCAAGGGCTCGTCGATGATGTCGACGAGCTTTCCGTTGGCCAGCACCTCCCGGTCCTTGGCGGTGAAGAACGCGGCCTGCTCAGGCGGGAAAAAATCGAAGTCGTTTTTTCCGAGGAGCTCGGAGCGCTCGTAGCCCAGCAGCTCCTCGCCGGCCCGATTGAAGCGCACGAAACGCAGCTCGGTGGCGTCTTTCACGAAGATCATGTGCGGGATGTTCTCGACGATGGAGCCGAGGAAGCGCGCGTTGTCGCGGTGAATCGCCTCCGTGTCGCCGGCCCCGTACAATTGCTCCCATATTCTGAAGACGCGCCCGAGCGCGCGCCGCACCCGCGGATCCTTCTCGTTTGCGACTTGCTCGCGCGTGAGCGAGAGCGTCCCGCGGGCCAGGGCGTCGAGGTGCGCCTGGACTCGGTCGAGCGCGTTGTCTTCCGTTTCGGGCATAGTCGGACTTGGCGTGCCCTCGACCGGGTCGAGGGATCGGGCTCATTGGGGCTATAGCGGCTGGAATCGGAGTGGCAACCTAACACGCGGACCAGGTTCCGTCTCGCCCGGTGGCGCTCTCGTGTGTCCGAGGCCCCTGGACGGTGCGTTTTTTTTGGCGTCTGGGGCTTGCGTGTGAAATGGAATGCCAACATAATTGCGTGTGAAAGGAGGTGCGCGGATGCTACAAGCCACCCAGGCCGACCCCGAGCAGGACCATGTGCTGACCAAGGCGGTGCTCGCGGCCGCCCGCCGGCTCGGCGCGACGAACCGAGACCTGGCGCGCATTCTCGGTTGCAGCGAAGCGAGCATCTCGCGGCTCTCCCGCGGACGCACCATCGAGACCGACACGAAGCAGGGCGAGCTGGCCTTGCTCTTCGTGCGGCTCTTTCGCGGGCTCGACGCGATGGTGAGCGGTGACGAGTCGGCGGCCCAACGCTGGTACGCCGCGCCGAATCGACGGCTCGGCGGGGTCCCGGCCGAGCTGGCGAAGAGCGTGGGAGGGTTGGTGGGCACGGTGGCCTACCTCGACGCCATGCGCGGCACCTTCTGATCACGCCACCCCTCGAACCCCTTGAGAGTCTCTGGCTCCTGGCGTGGCGCGTCGTCGACGGCCAGCACATGGTCTCGACCCGCAAGCTGGTCGACTCCGACGACGAGCAGCGCCTCCTCGACAGCATGCTGGAGGCCACGGGGCCGCCGCGTGCGCCCGACAGCTTCAAGCTGCACGCCCTGCTGGCCGGCCCGCTCCGCCCACCGCCGCTGGCCTACGGCTCGCGCTTTGGCCGCACCAGCGAGCGCAGCATCTGGTACGGCGCGCTGGAGCCCCGGACCGCCTTCGCCGAAGCGGCGTTTTACCGCCTGCTCTTCGTCGCGGACTCCGAAGCGCGCCTGGAGTCGCTGATCCTCGAGCTGCTGCTCTTCTCGGTGCCCGTCAGCACAAACGCGGGCGTCGACCTGACCAAGGCGCCCTTCGACGCCTACAGCGAGGTCATCCGCTCGCGCACCAGCTACGCCGAGACCCAGCGGCTGGGGACCGCGATGCGCGAGGCCGGCATCGAGGCGTTCGTGTACCCCTCGGCGCGCGACCCCGAGTGGGGCACCAACCTCGGGGTCTTCTCACCGCGCGCGTTCGCCTCGCACCGCCCCTCCGCCCCGACGGCCTGGGTGTGCCACCTGGGAAGAGACGCCGTCGAGATCTCGGAAAAAGGCGTGTTCGAGCGCCGCCGCGTCCGCTTCGAGCGCCACCGGTTCGAGCTCGACGGCCGCCTGGTCCTGCCAGCCTCGGCCTGAGGGCCGGCGGAGCCCGGCTACCGGCGGTGCACCCGGATGTCGGCGCGGACGGTGCGGAGATCGATGAGCCCGCCGCCGCCCGCGAGGAACCCCTCCAGCACGTCGAAGTCGTCGCGGGTGGCGTAGAAGTCGAGGCCCTCGATGTAGATGTTGCCGTCCGTCGTCGCGGAGAGATCCGCGCCGTAGTCGAAGGGCAGGGCGAGGTCGATGCCCGCGTTGGTCGTGGCGATGAACAGCTCGCTGCCGGCGGGCGGGACGACGCGGGCCGTGACCATGCCGTTGGTGGTGACGGCCCGGATGTCGCCGCGTGCCGAGAAGATCGCGATGGGAGCGTCGCTGCTGCGCAAGTCCAGCGGGCCGTCGTGCCCGTCCACGAGGATCTCCCCGCCCCGGGCGCGCACCACGCCGCGCCCGCGCGTCTGCACCAGCTCGGCACCGCCGCGGCCCGTCTCCATCGCGCCCACGTCCACGCCCGTCGCGGCGACCACGCCGTCGCTGGTCAGCATCGTCACCGTGACCCCCGCGGGCACCGACAGGTGCAGGTCGGCGCGCACGGTTCGCAGGCCGCTGAGCGCCGGCCCGTCCACGCGGATGCTGAGCGCGTCGTTGGTTCCGGACTCGTCGACCAGCACCGCGTGCAGCGCCTCGATGGCCGCCGCCTCGTCCGAAAATCCACGCGCCGTAAGGACGATCGTGCCCGCGACCCGGACGGCGCCCGGGTCCGTGTCCACGATGACGTCGCCGGCGAAGGTCTCGAGCAGCACCGCGCCGGTCGCCGCCCTCGCGGAGTCGAAGGAGAGGGTCTCGGTCGCCCCGTGGGTGCACGCCGCCAGCGCGCCCGCCGCCAAGATCACCAGGGCGCTCCTCATCGTGTCCCCCCCGCCGCGTCGCGCGGGGTCGGCGGGGCCGCGCCCACCTCGCGGCCGCGTTCGTAGGTCATCGTTCGCTCGTGGGCGTCGCCGCGGGCGTGAAAAACCCAGACGCCGTCTCGCTCTCCGTCCAAGTAAGCGCCCGTCGCCATCGGCTCGCCCGCCGGCGACGTGAAGCGCCAGATCCCCTGGCGCACGCCCGCCACGTAGGCCCCCGCGCCCCGGTTGCCAGCCCCGTCGGTCTCGACCCACACGCCCTGGCGTGCGTCGCTCACGAAGTCGCCCTCCGCGACCACCGCCCCGCCCGCGCCGTAGAAGAGCCAGCGGCCGGCGCGCTGGTCGCCGGCGTAGTCGCCCTCGGCCAGCAGCTTCCCGTCGGCCCCCGCGTGGTGCCAGTGCCCGCTGCGGACGTCGTCGACGTAGGGCCCGCGCGCCACCGCACCCTCGCCCAGCGGCAAGGTCCAGGTGCCCTGCCGCTTCCCGTCCCGATAGGGCCCACGCCCCACCTCGGTCTCGCCGTCAGGCCCAAAGAAGCGCCACTCGCCCTGGCGCACGCTGGCCAGATAAGGCCCCTCAGCCGCCCGCGACCCGTCGGCGCGCAGATGTCGCCATGTCCCGAAGCGCGCCTCGCCGCGGCACGGCCCCTCCGACCGCCCGCCGTCCGCGTCGTACATCGTCCAGACGCCGTCGCGCGCCCCGTCGGTGTAGCGCCCCTCGGCGACCAGCCCGCGGCCGGCCTCCCAGAACCGCCACGGGCCCTCGCGGTCGTCTCGCTCGTAGCGCCCCTCGGCCAGCTTCACCCCGTCGGCCGACCACCGCCGCCACACCCCGTGGCGCTGGTCGGCGTCGTAGGGTCCCTCCCAACGCCCGCCGGCCTCATCGGCTTCTCTCCAGGGCCCGGACCGCAGCCCCGCCCGGTAGCCACCCTCGCCGACCACGCGCCCGTCCGGCGCCAGATGCACCCAGCGCCCGTCGCGCCTCCCCCCGCGGTAGGTCCCGCGCGCCTCCACCCGACCGGCCGCGTCCATCTCCTCCCAGGCGCCCGCCCGCACGTCTCCTCGGTAGCTCCCGCGCGCCCGAACGACCCCGGCGCCGTCCCGAAGCACGAACTCGCCCTCGCGCCGCCCGGCCTTCCACGGGCCGGTCATCTGCGCGCCGTCGTCGCCGGTCGTGGTCCACAGCCCCACGCGCAGCCCGCCCGCGTAGCTCCCCTGCTCCAGCACCGCGCCCGAGGCGTCGATGGTGCGCCAGGGCCCGCTGCGTTCGCCCCGCTCAAAGCTCCCCGACACCTGCGCCCCGTCCTCGTCGAGCTGAACGTGCGGCCCGTGCAGCTCGCCGCCCCGGTAAGTCGAGCGGGCCTCGAGCGTCCCGTCCTCGCGCCAGCGCTCCCACACACCGTCCATCACGCCCCGCGACCACCGCCCCTGCTCGCGGAGCAGCCCGTTCGGAAACCACGCCTTCGACTCGCCGTCACGTATCCAGCCGCCGGTCGCGTCGTCGATGACCTCACACCACTGAGCGTCGCCCCGCGGCGGCATCTCGCCGCGTAGCACACCGTCGGAAGTGCAGACGGGAGATGGTCCAGCGAATGCGCATGGTGCGATGCACACAAGCGCCACCGCGACCCATACGGCGGTCTTAGGGCGCGACATAGACCTCCCGCCCGGTCGCCCCAGCGGCCACGTCCTCTGCGTGAAAACGCAGCGGTAGGGTCTTGTTTCCCAGCCACAGCGCGGCCTGGTCAGCCAAGTATGGCGAGTCGATCAGGGCCGACTGGCCGCCGGCGATGATGTTCTGCCCGGTCACCCGCCCGTCCTTGAGCGCGATGACCATCCGCATCACCGGTCCGTGTGCGTAGGTGAAGTCCGTTCCGCTGAAGCCCGGGCTGGCCGCGTCCACCGTGAAGCTGTCGCCACCGCGCGGAAACCACCGCAGCGCCGCCCGCGGATCCCCGGCCGCCAGCGAGGGCGCCAGCGGCAGGGTCTCGGTGGAGATGGCGAACTGGTCGGTGATGAAACCCAAGCCGGCGTTGGGAGGGAGCTGACTGGCCAGGATCGACTCGAAGCGCACCTGGTGGCGCAGCCCCCACAGCCATTGGCTCATGTCCGCCGTGCCGAACCCGCCCGTCCCCGGCTTGGCCCCCGCCGGGCCGCCCAGCCAGGTCAGGGCCTCGGCCAACGCACCCACGAGGATCTCATCGGAGCGCTCGATCTCGGGCGTCCCCAGCCGATCGAAGAAGACCGACTCCTCGGTCTCCGCCTTCCACGACGCCAGCCCGCCCGGGTTCGAGGCGCCCCGGCCCCGCAAAAAGCGCAGCACGGTCCAGGCCCGCGCGCGGTTGCCGTGGAAGTGCGTGGCCGCCGCCGCCGGCTCATCGCCGAGCTCGGCGCGGACCA
>CAZNZH010000039.1:0-14030 GCA_964577445.1 uncultured Myxococcales bacterium | reverse complement strand
GGCGCCCATGGCGGCCAGGTCGGACAGATTCACCGCGAGGGCCTTGTACCCCAGCCACGGCGCCGGGTGTGCGCGCAGGAAGTGCACGCCCTCGACGAGCGCGTCGGTGGTGAGCGCGCGCGGCGGTCCCGACCCCACGATCGCGCCGTCGTCGCCCGGTCCTTCGGGGCTCGGCCGGTGGGGCACCCGCGCCATCATCGCCTCGATGAGCGCGGCCTCGCCTCGCTGGGCGGCGTTCATCGCGGCTGATCGCGCAAGGTGTCACGGCGCTGGCGCATCGCCCTCTCCTCGCCTTCAGACAGGCGCGGACGGATCGTGTCGAGATCGATGGTCAGCAGCCGCGGCGCGCGCACGACCGAGCCCGAGTCGAGGACCGCGATGGTCCCGGTGACGCCCGCGAAGTGTCGCGTCGCCCGGATGGCGGCCAGCAGCGCCTCGCGCGCGGCCTGATCGGTGCCGTCCACCTTCATGATGGCCTGGGCCAAGAGCGCCGTGGCGTCATGAACTTCCGCGTGAAAACTCGAGGGCTTACGGCGGTAGCGACCGAAGAACGCCCGGGCGAAACCGTCGCTCCGGGCCTCATCGGGGTCGTGCGCGAATCCGTCGGCGAAGATCGCGTTTTCTGTCAGGTTTTCCCCGCGGTCGACCACGGAGACGTGGTTCCAGCCCGCGCTCCCGAGCAGTTGCACCGCCGGCCGGCGCTTGGTCGACGCCATCGCCGGGCTCGTCCGAATCGCCAGGTCCCAGTACTTCAGAAAAGGCACCAGCCGCTTCACCGAGAGCGCGTCGTCCGGGATGAAGAGCGCGTCGAAGTCGAAGGTGCCCGTGCCCGGCTTCCCCGCGCCGATGAGCGCCTGGATGGGCGCCTTGAAGTCGCGCTGGTCGGCCGCGTAGCCCTCGACGGCGCGGACCTCGCCACCCAGGCGCACGATCTCGTCCCAAAACGCCGCCATCGATCGCGATCCGGTCGCGTTCTCCGGGTAGAGGATGCCCACCCGCTGAATGCCGAGATCCGTCACGGCGTAGCGCGCCACCGCGGCGGCGAGCTCGGCGGTGGACAGGCGAATGCGGTGGGAGGTCGGCAGCCCTTCGACCGCCTCCGGCGCGCTGGTCAGCACGACGTGGGGGACACGAAAGCGCGCGGCGACCTCGGCGACGGCGCGGCTCTCGAGCTCGCCGATGGGGCCGAGCAAGGCGATGACGTGCTTGTCGAGCACCAGCTTCTCGGCCTCCGCCGCGGCCTGGGCGGCGTCTCCGGCGCTGTCTCGAACCACCAACTTCACGCCCGGGGTCGAGGCCACGCCGAGCTGAATGCCCTCGAGGGCGGCCTCGCCGAGCTTCTGATACTGACCGCTCAGCGGCAGGATGACGCCCAGGCGTCGCGGCTCTACCTGGTCACGGGCCGCCAGCTCAGCCAGGAGCGTGTCGGCGTCCGCGGCGACGCCAGCCTCAGCCGACGCCCGCGCCCGACCCGCGGCCTCCTTCGCGCCGGCGAGGTCCCCCTCGGCCAGGCGCGTCTTTGCCAGGAGCAAGTCGACCCAGCCCCGCCACGGATCGTCAGGCGCCACCCGCTCGGAGAGCTGCGTGGCCTGCTCAGCGCCAGCCTTGTCCTCGACCATGCGCCGTAGCTCGCCGTCTTGCACACCGGCCTCGAGCGCCACCTCGCGGCCGCCGTCGGGATCGCCGGCCAACACGAGGTCGCGCGCCGCACCCCGGCTGGCTTCCCCGCGCCCCGCCTCAGCCGCCGCCGCCGCCCGCGCCGCCAGCCAGGCCTTGGCCGCCTCCTCAAAGCGCGACTCCCCCTCGTACGCCAGCGCCAGCGCCCGATGCTGCCGGTGCTCGCCGTCCTCGACGCGCCCGTAGTCGCGCCCGGCGGTGACCCAACCGCGCACCGCCCCGTAGTCCTCACGGGACAGCGCGTCCTCAGCCAGGTCCAAGCGCGCCACGGTCGCCTCCGGCGTCGCCGGCGCCTCTCGCACCAGACGCGCCAAGACCCGCCTGGCCCGCACCTCGTCGCCGACCCCCTGAGCCGCTCGCGCCTCCTCGAGCAGCCGCCGACTGGCCAGCGTCGAGGGCGGCCGCGTGTCCTGGGTCGCGATCGGCTGCTCCGGGGCCACCTGGGCCTCGCCGTCGTCGCGCAGCCCGGAAAACGCCCCGCACCCGGCCAGGAACACCCCAAAACAGGCGCCCGCCAGCACTCGAGACCCTCTATCCACGCTGAACATCATCTCCCTCCGATCGCTCGGCCGCCTGCTCCGCGATCGCCGCATCAAAGCTGGCCGTCCGCGGGAATGTAGCAGGCCCCGCGGCTTCCGCGAGCGCGGCGAGCGCCGCCCGCGCGTCGTCACCCAGGCCCGCCGGCCACTCAACCCGCACTGTTACGAGCTGGTCGCCGCGCCCACCGCCGGGCATCCCCATGCCCAGCCCGGCCATGCGAAGGACCGCGCCATCGCGCGTGCCCGCCGGCAGTCGCAGGCGGCGCGAGCCCTCAAGCGTCGGCACCGTCAGCCACCCACCCGCGATCGCGTCGAAAATCCGGACGGGCCGCTCCAACACCACCTCACTCCCCGACCGCCTCAGCAGCGGATGCGGCCGAACGGCGACGCGCAGCACGCAGTCGCCTGGCTCGCCGCCGAACCGACCGGCCCCGCCAGCGCCCCGCACCAACAACCGGGCGCCGTCCGCTACTCCGGCGGGCACGTCGATTTGCACCGCCCGGCGCACGTCGCGCAGCCCGCGGCCCGAGCACGCCCCACAGGTGACCACCGGGATGTGCCCGCGCCCGTCGCAGTCCGGGCACGACTCCACCGCCGAGCGGAGGCCGCGCCGCACCTGAAGCTCCCCGCGCCCAGCGCAGCGCTCGCAGATCTCGGGCAGGTGCTCCATGGGGAACCCGCGCCCCTCGCACGTCGCGCACGGCTCCGGCCGCGGCAGCGACAGCTCCCGCCGCACCCCGACCGCGGCCTCCGCGAGGCTGAGCTCCACCCGATACAGCACGTCCGCCCCACGCTCGACGCGGCGCTCTCTCACGCCGAAGAGCTGGTCCACCACCGCGCCGAAGAGCTCGGCCAGGGGCTTGCCCTCCTCGACGCGCGGCCGATCGATGGCCTGCCCAGCGTCGTAGGTGTGCCGCTTGCCCGGCTCGCCCAGCACCCCGAAGGCCTCGACGACCCGCTGAAAGCGCACGGTCGCGAGCGGCGAGCCGTCCGGGTGGCGGTCCGGGTGATAGGACGCGGCCAACCGCCGGTAAGCCTGCCGGATCGCGAGCGCGTCGGCGCCCCGAGGTACGCCAAGGACCGCGTAGTAGTCCGGTCGCTCAGAAGGTGTTCCCATATTCGGACCGAGCGAGGCGCAAGCGACGTCTTTTCAGGGGCTTACGAGCGGAGGGCGCTTGCCGAGCACAGATGATCGACGCGCGGAAGTTCCTGAAAAGACATGAGTCAGCCACGCGACGGGGGAGTATGGGGACACCGTCTCAGCCGACGTCCTTGTACATGACCTCGGCGATTCGGTACGACGACTGCTCGAGCTGCTCGAGCGCGCGCTGGATGATGTCCAAGTCGTCGGACTCGAGCGCCTTTTTGCAGCGCTCGACGTCGCGGCGGATCTGGCGCATCTCGTCGTCCGTGAGGCAGCTCCCAAGCTCGGTGAGGCTGCGCTCTGTCGTGTACATCAGGCCGTTGGCCTTGTTGCGCAGCGCCGCCAGCTCTTTGCGTCGCACGTCCGCCAGGCGATTCGCCTCGGCCTCGGCCATGATCCGCTCGATCTCGCGCTCGCTGAGGCCCGAGGTCGCCCGAATGCGCACCTGCCGCTCGTTGTTGGTCCCGAGATCGCGCGCCGTGACCGAGAGGATGCCGTTGGCGTCCACCTCGAAGGTCACCTCGATCTTGGGCACGCCGCGCCGCGCCGGCGGGATGCCCAGCAACTCGAAGCGCGCGAGGCTCTTGTTGTCGCGCGCCATGGGCCGCTCGCCCTGAAGCACATGGATGTTCACCAAGGGCTGATAGTCCTCAGCCGTCGTGAAGATCTCGGTACACGAGGTCGGGATCGTCCGGTTGCGCTCGATGAGCTTGGTAAAGATGCCACCTTGGGTCTCGATACCCAGCGACAGCGGAATGACGTCGAGCAGCAGCACATCCTGCACGTCGCCGCGGATGATGCCGCCCTGGATCGCGGCGCCGATGGCCACGGCCTCGTCGGGGCTGACGCCCTTGTTCGGGCTCTTGCGGAAGAACTCGTAGACCCGCTTTTGGACCATCGGCATCTTGGTCATGCCGCCGACCAGGATGACCTCGTCGATCTCGTCCACCGCGTAGCCGGCGTCGTTGAGCGCCTGCTGGCAGTGGTACATGGTCCGCTCGAGCAGATCCTCGACCAGCGCCTCCAGCTCGCGGCGCGTGAACATCATGTGGAGGTGCTTCGGCCCGCTCTCATCCGCGGAGATGAAGGGCAGGTTGATGTCGGTGTCCTCGAGGGTCGACAGCTCGATCTTCGCCTTCTCCGCGGCCTCTTTCAGGCGCTGAAGGGCGATCGGGTCGCGGATGAGATCCACGCCGTTTTCCTCGCGGAAGGTGTCGGCGATCCGCTCGATCACACGCAGGTCGACGTCCTCACCACCCAAGAAGGTGTCGCCGTGGGTCGACTTCACCTGGAACACGCCGTTGCCCACCTCAAGGATCGAGATGTCGAACGTGCCGCCGCCGAGATCGTACACGGCGACCCGGCCCTGGGAGTGGCGGTTCAGACCGAAGGCGAGGGCCGCCGCGGTCGGCTCGTTGATGATGCGCAGGACGTTGAGCCCCGCGATCCGGCCCGCGTCTCGCGTCGCCTGCCGCTGGCTGTCGTCAAAGTAGGCGGGGACCGTGATGACCGCGTCCTCCACCGGCTCGCCGAGGTAGTCCTCGGCGTAGGACTTCATCTGGGCCAGGATGTATGCCGACAGCTCCGGCGGCGAGTACGCCTTGTCCCGGATCTTCACGTGGGCGTCGCCGTTTCCGGCCGCGAGCACCGCGTAGGGGAAGGTGTCCAAGATCTCCTGGACCTCGGAAGACTGAAACTTCCGGCCCATCAAGCGCTTGGTCGCGAACACGGTGTTCGCAGGGTTCGTGATGGCCTGGCGCTTCGCGATGTGGCCTACCAGACGCTCGCCGTCCTCGGTGAACGCGATGACCGACGGTGTCGTGCGGCTGCCTTCCGAGTTCGGGATGACGACGGGATTGCCGGCCTCCATGACCACGACGCAGCTATTCGTGGTTCCGAGGTCAATGCCGATGACCTTACCCATGGAAGAAATCCCCTAGACCGGGCCGGACGCCGAGGTCGCGCGAAGTATAGGCAGTGCTCTCGCGACCACGCAACCTGTCGTCCGCCATCCCCCCCGCCTGGGTGTGGAGAACAGGTCGTTCATAGACAGGACGGAGACCGGGGGCCCTGGTCACAGCAGCGTATCCGAAACGTAAACGATGTCACCTGACCGAAGCTCAAGGTTGGCGGCCAGCCCCTTGCTTATCTTGCCGACCGGTACAGGGATCCTCATTTCACGCCCATCGACCTTCCGTGTCACGACAACGTAGTCCGTATTTGCGGTGTCCTTGAAACCACCCGCCAAGGTGATGGCTTCTACAACGGTCATGGCGGACCCAAAAGCAAATGTTCCGGGCTTATTCACCTGACCGAGCACGAAGACCTTCTTCGACTGGTATTCCTTCACGAAAACCGAGACATAGGGATCACGGAGGTACCCGGCCTGCAGGCGCTCCTTCAGCAGGCTGGCGACCTCGCTTGGCGCCTTCCCAGCCACCATGATGTGGCCGACCAGGGGGAAGTCGATCGAGCCGTCGGGCGCGATCTGGTGTGTCCCGGTCAGGCCGTCTTCCCCGTAGACCCGGGCCTCGAACACGTCCCCCGGCCCCAGCCCCACCTGCGAGAGCGACTCGGAGATCGCTTCGTTGAGGTGCTCGTAGCCCGT
Source organism: uncultured Myxococcales bacterium (assembly GCA_964577445.1). Lineage (GTDB taxonomy): Bacteria > Myxococcota_A > UBA9042 > PHBI01 > JACKFB01 > JACKFB01. Next base: position 8,062 of record CAZNZH010000039.1, on the reverse strand, counting down.
CGATGGGGCCGAGGGCCTGCACGCGGGCGCCACGAGAGCCAGCAGCAGCGCGAGGCCTGCCCACGGCGCCGTGCGATCGCGCACCGCTCGGGTCGACCAGATCAGGCTTGCCATGAGCTCAGTAACGCAGGTTCAGCGTGGCAAACGCGCGGTGCTCGTCATAGCCCTGGAAGGTCTGAGCTCCGCCCCCGACGCTCGTCGAGAAGTCGGTGAGGTTCGTGGAGAACCGATAGCCGAGCGTCAGGCCAAAGATGCGCGAGAGGTCCACGTCGACGAGCAACCCTGCCGCCAGCACGGTGTCCTTGCGGTTCGCGTCCGAGGCGGTCGCCCGAATCTGCGTGTCGGGATCGGCCGGGTTCGCGAACTGGCCGGGCACCCAGCGCCCGAAACGCCGGTAGTCCACCGAGAAGTCGAGGTGCACCAAGACGCGATCGCGGATGCCTTGCTCAAACGAGAGAAAACCGCGGACGAAGGAGTACTGGCCGCCGAACGCCACGAGATCGAAGTCACGCGTTGCGCCCACATGGAGGATGGAGCGGGTCGTGAACCGGAAGCTCGCTTGCAGGCGGGCGATGACGCTCGAGAAATCGTCCGCGCCGCCGTCGAGCAGCGAGTTGCCGTAGCCTGCCTTGAGCAGCAGCGAGATCCGCTCGGTCAGGTAGCCGGAGACCCCGAGCGCTGCCCGCACCGGCTTGCCCGGCACGTAGTTGCCGTACTGCAACGCGTCGCCCACCGGCTGCGCGGTCGCGTACTGCGAGAGGCGAATGGCGGCGTCGAGGAACGCGTAGGTCTGCGGGTAGAAGCGCCACGACGCCAACAAGCTGACGACGTGCTGATCGGTGTCCAGCAGCCGCAAGCTGTCGAAGCGCTCGATCTCCCAGCGGTATCCGGCCGTGATGTCCAGCGCCCGCCCGCCAGGATGTAGCGAGAGGTCCACGCCGACGCTGTTTCTGTTGCGGTCAGCGTTGGTCGAGGTCGCGGTCGCCCGCGTCCAGAGCTGCCGATCGAAGTGCTCGAAGAGCCCGATGGTGAGGGCCCGCTTGGGCAAGAAGAGCACGCTGGCGTCGGCATCCACCCCGACCCCGAGCTGGTCCTTGACCGCCTGGTTGTCCGAAAAAGGCACCCGGACGTCGGCATCGACCGACAGCTTCATCGCGACGAGGTTGTAGGTCGGGTTGAAGATCGCGAAGCCGGGGCGCACATCCAGCGCGATGACCGCCTCTTCCTTCACGGTCTGGTTGCGCGTGTCCACCCGGAAGAAGTTGGAGGTGTAGCTTCCTTGGAGGAAGAACCGCGGCTGCAGCACGAAGTCGCCCAGGCGGATGCCATAGCGCGGCGCGGTCGGCGGCAGGCCGGTGCCCGCGCGGATGGTGCCCGAGTAGGTCGGTCCCAGGGCCGCCGGGCTGCTGATGCGCGGATCGGTGCTCGCGTTGGGCTGAGCCAGGGTGGTCTGGGCCGCCATGACCAGCAACACAACCAACGTCCACTTCGTTAAACTCACACCCCGCATCGGCTCGCCTCGACTGACCACCCGAACCGCCCCCCGGAGCAGCCTCCGGCCGGCGTCCGCTCACTAGAAGTAGGGACTCGCGTGGATCGGAGGATCCGGCACGAGGTCCGGCGTATCCAAGAAGGTCGCCGAAAGCTCAGGGAGCAGAGGAAAATCCCCGCCATACGTCACGTCCGAATCCACCGCCGTGCTCTCCACGTCGACGTCGATGCCGCCGGCGGTTCGCACCTGGGCCATCAACTCCGCCACCTTCGCCGCGGTGATGGCGATCTTGACGTGCTCGTGCTCGGCCCGCTCCCGGTCGCCCTCCGCCACATTCTGCTGAAGCGTGCGGAGGTTCTCTTCGCTCAGCTTCACCAAGCTCTTGATCGCCGTGATCGCTTCGTTTCGCGCCGTCGCCGCGCCGACATCTTCACCGGAGATGGAGGCCTCGAGCAGCTTGAAGGCGTCGGTGAGCTGCGACTCCATCGTGCGGACCATCGCACGAGCCGACTCCACCAGTTGGTCGTTGCTCAACTGCGACAGGTCGGCGTCGGCCTTGGCCGGTGAGGTCACGGCGGCGGCGAAGAGCGAAACGCTCAGCACGCCGAGGACCGTGGCCCCAATGATCAGTGGCTTTCGCATCCGCTTCCCAGCACCTTGAGCCCGAGGGCGGCTGGCTTGGCGCTCGCCCAGAGGCATGTTTAGTTCCCTGCTCATCGGCCGTCAACCCGCCCCACCAGAGCGGCAACGACGCGGCTGTCGTCGGTCGCAGGGGCTTGGTTGCGCGCAGCGAGGGAACTGATCATACCCGACCCAACGGCCCCCTGCGCGGTGCCCATCGCGGGCCATCGCGCGCCGACCCGGCGCGCCGAGCCGTGGGTGCGCCGCATCACGAGCCGGTAGACAGGACGAACGGGAACGAGAAGGTCACCGCGCCTCCCTCGGGCGGCGTGAACTTCCACGAACGCACCTTGTCCATGATGCACTGCCCGACGGACGAGTCGCCGGTGCTGTTTTCGGTCACGCTGATCGAGGTGATGCGACCCGCCGGCCCAATCGTGAATTGAATCACGACCTTACCCTTCAGCTTCTCGTTGACCTTGAGCGCCTTCTCGTAGCAGTACTGGACCGCGCCCTTACGGCGAGCGAACACGCTCTTCACCGTCGAGGGGTCTACGGTTCCGACGCCGACCTTCCCGGACAGCGACCCGCCGCGCACGCTCGCGGTCACCTTCTTCTCGCCGCCGGAGGCGGTCGCCTTGTCGACGGTCTTCACCTCTTTGGTCGCGATTCGGGACCCGCCCGCCTCGGCCTTGGAGATGCCCTTGTAGTCGCCCGTGCCCGCCTTGGCGACGGGCGCGCCGCCGAAGGTCGTCTTCGTGGTCTCATCGGCGTTCGCCACGCCACCGTCGGCGTTCTGGAACGCCTCATCGAGCTTCGCGTCCGCGAGGCCGGCCTTCAGCGTGCTCGGCCCCAGGGACCCATCCTCGCCCTCGGCGCCCAGCACATGGAGGAACGTCTTCTTGGCGACGTCCTTCCTCACGTCCTCTTTGGTTCGATTCGAGTCGCGCGCCTGCGCGGTCTCTTTTTTCTCGCCCTCATCTCTCGGCTTGGGCGTGGCCTTCTTGACCTCCGGCGCGGGCTCCGGCTCGGGCGACGGCTGCTCCGACTCGGGAGCGTCCTCTGGCGCGTCGACCTCTTCGGTCGGGACCGGCTCCTCCTCCTGCTGCTGCCGCAGGACCTCGGCCTTGAGGACCTCGTACGCGCGCGTCTTCCGCTCGCCGAACTGATCTTGCAGGTACCGCCCTTCCTGGCGCCACCAGATGTCCAACCCAACGCCCGCCCCGCCCTGGAGCAGGAAGGAGAGGATGAGCATGTTGACGAAGGTCCAGTCGATGCGCTGGGCGATGCCGCCCCGCGCCGCGGCGGGGAGCTGTGGCTTGGCGAGCACCGGCGGTGCCTCGACGAACTGAAACAGTATCGTGAACTCGCCGATGACCACCTTGCCGCGCGACTTCGCGTCGAGGCTGACGACGAAGCGCCCGCCGCGCTTCTGCACGCTCGGGCTCTTCTGCAGGGCCTTCAGGTCCTGGACCGCGTCACCGATCGACACGCGGCCCGACATGCCCTCGTCAAAGTAGAGTTGGTAGCTCTCGCCCTTCGCCTCGAAGAGCGTCAGGCTCTTGGGCAGACCGGCCACAGGGAGAATAAACGTATTCTTCGAGGCCACACCGACGCTGACCGCCTCCCGCTTACGGATAAGGCGTTCCTCGACGATCCGGCCACCCTGGATGATGCCGACCCGAAGGATCTTCTTCGTGCCTTCCTGAGCCATCAGCCGTCCTTCATCCTGCGCGCGGTGCGTGGTGGGCCGCAGCAGCCCGTGATCATCGCACCAGTTTCCCGCCGCCCCCGGTGCGTCGGTTTCCTAACTCGGGTCTCGGCCTCGGACGACCGCCGTCCGCATGCTACTGGAACCCTCGCTCAGATACCGTCAACGGGTCAAAAAGAGCGTTTCTTTCGTCGGGAATGCAGGAACGTGACGAATCTTCAAAAATCAGCGCGCGCCTGACTTGATCACAGCGAAACGGAGGTCGCTCAACCCGGCCATGCCGGCCGTGTGGACGACCTCCGCGATGAGCCGAAACGGGATGTCCGAGTCACAGACGATCGTGGCCACGGGCTTGAACTCGCGGTTCAACTCCTTGGCCTCCTCCTTCTGCTGCTTGACGATCGCCGAGAGCTTCTTCTCAAGCGGCTCGATCAGGAAGCTCGACTCGGAACCGTCCTCCTTGAAGGACTTGTCGACCGAGTAGAAGTTCCCCGGCTTCGTGAAGTCGCCTTCCTGGCAGACCTGCCCGCCGGACGCGCAGTCCACCTTCACGATCTGCTTGTGGTCGACGATGATGTTGCGCTTCGTGACCGTGATCGGGACCGAGTCCTCGGGGTTGTAGTCGGCCGTCGAGCTAGCCAGCTTCAGGTAGTCGTCCTGCACGATGGAGAGCGGATCGCTCGTGATGTTCACGAGCAGGAAGACCAGAAGGATGGTCATGATGTCCATCAACGAGTTGATGTTGAGGACGCCCTCAAAACCATCGCTGCGCGCGGACTTGCGCGCACGCTTCTTGAAGTCGATCGGGTGTTCGACCGGGCCGCCAGCGCCTACCGCCGCCTCGAGCTCCGTGCCTTCCTCGTCTGCCATCGATGCCTCGCGCGCTGTGGAACGTCGGAGACCCCGAATCGGCGACCGCTGTCGGGCGCCGACCGGGGAGGGGGTCTGCTACTCCGCCACGACGAACACGACGGCCGGGAAGAGGTCCAACGCCTCACCCTTGCTGTCGCTCTTCACCTTGGCCGTGGAGTAAGCGTTCATGTCTTCGTAACTCTCCTCGACGAGCTGCACGCGGGCGGCGTCGATGGTCCGGGCGATGATGTGCCACGGGATGTCCATCTCGGCGCCGATGTTGATCGTGATCTCGTCGGGGTACTGCTTCTTCTTCGCCATCAGCCGCGTGTAGAGCGCCGGGAAGTCGTACTCCTCCGGGCCGCCGTTGAACGAGCGCATGAAGATCGGCTTGTCGGGCTCGGTCGTGAGCTCGGCCTGCTGCTTGACGACGAAGCCCTTGCCGGTGACGAGCACCGTGAGGTTCAGCGGCTTCTTCTCTTCCTCATCCTTGGGCTTCTGGTTCGACGGTCCCATGCGGGGCGCCGTGACCGCCTGCACCTTCACCTCAAAGAAGGAGAACGCGTACAGGAGCATCGGGATGAGGATGACCAGGATGGACATGATCGGCGACAGGTTCAGATCTTCGATCCGTTCCTTTGAGTGTCGTCGTTCCGAAGGCTTGCGTGCCATGGGAGGTCTCCAACCACCGCCGGGGGCGGGTGGGTGCGCTCGCTCCGCGGCCCCTACTTGGAACCGCGACGCGAGCAGCCAGACTCATCAACCGCGGTCGGCCGGCTTGTGCCGCGAGATCAACAGGTTCTCCAGCTTGACGCTGTAGAGGTCGATCTCGTCGATGATCTTCTTCGTCACGCCCGTGAGCACGACGTGAGCGAGCATCGCCGGGATGGCCACGATGAGGCCGAAGGCCGTCGTGTTCATGGCGAGCGAGATGTTCCGACCGAGCGCCTCCTGGCGCTTGTCGGGAGCCACCGTCGCGAGGTCGGCGAAGGCGCCGATCATGCCGATGATGGTGCCGAGGAGGCCCATCAACGTCGCGATGTTGGCGATGGCGGCCAGCGCGTTGGTACGACGCTGGATGTGCGGGATGACCTCAAGCGTGGCCTCTTCGACCGCGTTCTGGATCTCATCCGCACCCTTGTTTGCGCGGGTCAGGCCAGCCTTGATGACCCGAGCCAGCGCCGCGGACGGAGCCGCGTTGCAGAGCTTGATAGCCTTATCAATGCTGTTGGCCATGACCAGCTTCTGGATCTGGGCCATGAACGCATTCGCGTTGATGTTGTACTTGAAGAACAACATCACGAATCGCTCGATCATGATACCCAAACCGACGATGGACGTGGCCAGGATGATGTACATCCAAATGCCACCCTCGCTCATGGCCTTAGCAATGGCGTCCATGGACTGACTACCTCCCGCAGTACTGGGCACGACCACTTCACGTAGCCGCCCGACGTATAGTTAAAATTTCTGGCACTGGCGGACCCCGCATGGGGCCCTGGTTGCCCCGATTCCCGGGGCCACGAAGGCTTATCCGGCATCGCTTCCGCCGTCAAGCCCACACAACGCTACAAGCTACGAAAGCGGCCCGATTTCCGACTCCCGCTGTCGGGAAAACGACGTGTTCGGATCGCCGCTGGAGACCTTACCGCAGTTCGGCGAGGACGCCAGGAAAACACTGCTAGAAAGGATTCTGCCTCGCCGTCTCGACGATTCGCGAGATGAAGCTGCGGTCGAGCTGCAGGTGCTGGTAGCGCACCTGGCTTCGACCGAGCACGTAAAAGACCTGGGGCTTGGGGATCTTCCCCTCGATGATGATGCCCTCGAGCTCGATCACGCGGGGGCCTTTCACCGGCTCGGCCGCCGAGGCGGGCGCGCTGAGACCGGCCAGCATCACCAGGGCGCAGCATCCCGCTGCGACGCGGAGCCAGGTTGTCGGGCGCATGGTCGTGCCTCCTGCGTTGCGTGTCATGGGGCGTCGTCTCCGCCGGACTCGTCGCCCGTCCCATCGTCGGCGCCGCCGTCATCGCCGGAGCCCGGATCGCCCGAGCCCTCGGGCGCCAGTTCGGGCGCGGGCTCGGGCTGCTTGAGCGCGTCCTGCTTGCGCTGGACCTCTTGCTCGATGAGGACCTTGGCCTCGCCGATGTACTTGTCGACCTCGGCCATGTCGGCGCTGGTTGGGGGCCGGCCGAGCTTGTACTTGTTGAACGCCTCGATGGCGCCCTTGAGCTGCGACTCGCGGTCGCGCCCCTCGAGCGGGTTTTCCAGATACAGCACGCCGAGATCGAACCAGGCGTCCGCCATCTTCGGGTCGAGCTCGAGGGTCTTCTTCCAACTGCGCTCCGCCTCGCCGAAGTCCTTGTCGCCCCGGTACGCGCTGCCGAGATCGAGCCAGGCGGCGGCGTAGGCCGGTGCGAGCTGCACGGCCTTGGAGAGGACATCGCGAGCCGCCGAGAAGTTCCGCACTTTAAGGTAGGCCCACCCCAGATTGGCCAGCACCTCGACGTTCTGGCCGTCGGTCTCGGCGGCCTTCTCAAACCACGCGCGGGCCTCGACGATCTCGTCGCGCAACAACGCCACGCGACCGCGCAGCATGTAGGACTCCGCGTCCTTCTCGATCTCCATGGCGCGCCCGAGGATCGCCTCACCGGCCGCGTCGTTGCCCGTCGCGAGGTAGGCGCGGGCGAGCAGCTTCATCGCGGTGACCGAGGTCTCCGAGCGCTTGAGCGCCGCGCGGGCCTCGTCCATGGCGTCGGTGGGGCGTCCGGCGGCGAGCCACGCCTCGGCCAGGGCGATGCGGAGGCCCAGCGAGTCAGGGTGTTTTTGGAGGAGGGGCTCGATGACTCCGGGCGCCTCGCGGCCGCGGCCCAGCGCCTCGAGGATGCGGACCTCAAGCAGGCGCGCGGGGCTGTAAGCCGGGTCGGCCGACGCGGCCTGCGCGAGCTCGGACAGCGCGTCGAGGAGCCGACCCTGGCGGACGCGGATGCGCGCGATCACCGTGCGGCCCGCGGCCTTGCCGTCGGCGGAGGCGATGGCGGACGCGGCCTTGGCTTCGGCGCCGCTGAGCTGGCCTTCATCGACCAGCCGGCCGGCCTCCCAGGCCTGACGCTCGCCCGGGCCGAGGTTGGGCGGGAGCGCGTTGACCAGGGGAGCCGGCGGTGGGGGCGGTGGGACGTCCCCGGGCGGCTCTTCGCTCGCGGGCGCATCCGCGACGGGCTCTGCGGGCGCCGGCGCGGTTTGAGCCCACGTCGGGGGGGCGAGCGCGACCGAGGCGGTCGAGACGCCGAGCACCATGGCGAAGATCAGCCGCATCAGCGCACCTCCGGGATGCGCGTGTCGAGCGAGTACAGCGGCTCAAAGTCGGTCTGGGTCTTCTCTTCTTTGAA
>CAZNZH010000038.1:0-14546 GCA_964577445.1 uncultured Myxococcales bacterium | reverse complement strand
ACCGCGAAATACCCGTCTGCGGCGTAGCCGTCCACCACCGAGCGGATGTGCTGGTTCACGCCGAAGACTTCCTGCAGAATGACCAGCGCGCCCTTGCACTTGCCTGCGGGCTCTGCCTCATCGGCGGCGAGTGCTACAAAGACGGCACCATCAACCCGACGAACGACTGCCAAGAGTGCGCCGTCAAGGTCAAGCAGACCGCGTGGACCAACCTGAAGTCAGGCGCATCGTGCGACCTCGGCGTGAGCTGCACGGACCAGGACACCTGCAACGGTGCTGGGACCTGCACGCCGAACAAGATCATCGACTGCTACATCGGGAAGAAGTGCTACGCGAAGTACGACCAAAACCCCAAGGACGCCTGTCTCTGGTGCAATCCGGTGCAGTCTCAGACGAACTGGTCCGATTCGATCAAGTGCGGCTGTGTGCAAGGCAAGGCCTGTAAGACCGCGGCGGATTGCGGCGGCGACGGCGCCTGCAAGGCCTTCAAGTGCGCGTGCTTTTTCTGAGAAGGTGTTCCCATATTCTCCCGTCGCGTGGCTGGCTCAGGTCTTTTCAGGGACTCCCGCGCGTCGATCATCTGCGCTCGGCAAGCGCCCTCCGCGCGTAAGTCCCTGAAAAGACGTCGCTGGCGCCCCGCTCGGCCGCCTCGGGTCCGAGTCGGTCCGTTGCGCACGACAGGCGTGAGCTCAGCGCGCTACTCAAGCAGGCCGAGATACTTCAGGTAGGTCACGCCCCGCGCGACCCGCTCGGCCAGGGGCGGGCGGGCGCGCTCGGCGGCGCTGTCGTCTGAGGGGGCGTCGTTGGGCCAGCAGGCAGGCAGCGCCTCGGCGAGCTGGGCGAGGTCCCGGGTGCCGTCGAGCAGCGTCGCCAGCGCGCGGACCGGCGCGGTCAGCGTCGCGACGTTGTGGTGAGCGCTGGTCAACGGCTCGGCCCCGACCTCGAGCTGGCGTCGCACCGACCGCGTGACGGCCGGAAAGCCCGCGCCGGCGCCCGAGACCACCGGTATCGCGACGATCTGGATGAGCTCGAGCACGGCTGGCACGAAGAGCCGCGCGCAGAAAGCCTGTAGCGTGACGTCGGCGGCCGCGCCGTCGGCGGCCTGGGCCCGGTACGCCGCGAAGAGGTCGGGGACGGGCATGCTGCAAGGCCAGCGCGCGGCGAGGAGCGCCAGCAGCGCCGCGGTGGGCGGGTTGACGTCGGTGGCGAGGTGGTCGGCCTTCCGCCAGGCCGTGCAGCCGGGCTCGGGCTCGACGTCGGCCGCCGGCTCGTAGGCGCACAGCACGTGGGCGTCGGCCCAGCTCTCGAGCCGAGGCGGCATCGCGACGTGGGCCTCTTTGTGGCACAGGAGGGTCTTGCGGAAGGTCCGGTTCAGCACGAAGTCGTAGTACTGCTCGAAGCGGAGGCGCTCGCGCCCGCTGTGGCGCATCACCTCCTCGCCCACGGTCGCGGGCAGCAGCTTGCCGAAGTTCGCCGGTAAAAACGCGTCGGCGACGAACTGCAGCCCGTGGCGGTCCGCCTCGTCCATGAACTCGTGGAAGTACGAGGGGTCGTTGTGTACGGCGAGGTGCTCGTGAAACACGTAGAACTCGTCGCAGCTCGAGAGGAGCTCGGCCTGCTCTCGAAGCCACGCGCCGTAGGCCGGGTCGCTGGCGGGCGCTTGGGCGCTCAAAAACGCCACCAGCTCTTTGGCGGCGCGGGCGTGCTCGGAGAGCGGCTCCAAGTCCCTGATATGAAAGCGCATCATCCGGCGCAGCGCCTGCCTGCGGTGCCAGCCGGGGAAGACGTTGTGGCTGACGAACGCGACGCCCTGGGGCGCGAGCAACCCCCGGCACAGCGAGAGCAATCGCTGGCGCGCGGGCTCGGGGATCCACGAGTACACGCCGTGGGCGATGATGTAATCGAAGGTGCCGAGATCGTCGCCCGCCCGCTCGAGATCGGCGACCACGAACTCGATATTGCTGAGCCCCAGCGCGTCGCTGGACTCGCGCGCGACCCGGATGTGCCCCTCGCTCAGGTCGAGACCCACGAAGCGCGAGCCGGGCAGCCCCACCGCCATCGGGATGAGGTTGCGACCCTCGGCGCAGCCGATCTCGAGCACGCGGCAATCGGCCGGCGACGCGGGCTGTAGGCCCAGCAGGGTCGCGATGGGGCGGATGTACATCGGGTGCGTGTCGTGGTGCGCGCAGCCGACGTAAGGCACCGCGGCGTAGGACGCCTCGTTGGTCGTTGGGAGCATGGCTTATTCGGCCGCGGCCCGCGCCCCCGCGGGGCCGGCGATCGCTCGGAGCAGCACCCGCCCGTCCAGATCCCAGGCGGCCTCGGGCTCCTGGCCGAGGAAGGCCAAGGCCGTCGGGTACACGTCCATGGGGCTCGCGCCGCCGATGGGGACGGCGGAGGCGCGCGGGCCAGCAAATATCAGGGGGATCGTGCGGTCGATCGCCTCCATCGGGCCGTGGCCGGTGCCGTCGCCGGAGTGGTCGGTGTTCGGCCTGGGGGCGGGCGCGATGTCGGACCCGTCACCGCCCGCGGCGCACCCCGACAAGCCCACCGCGACCCCGAGCGCCACCGCCACCCACCGCATCGCCGCGCCCTCCTTTCTTTTGGCGAGCGCGAACGTACCACCGGAGATCCACAGCGAGTAGCCCGCCGTCGCGTGGACAGGGGTCGGGTGCGGACTTGAGACTTGCTCCGGGCGGGCCGACGCGCCTGACGCCCCTTTCCCTGCGCGCGCTGCCGGCCTATGGTTCGCGGCACGTAGCACGCGCAGACGCCTGAAGGAGCTGAAGATGACCACGCCACCCTCAGCAGGAGCCAGCGGATTCGGCTTCAGCAGCACGGCCGAGGAGGTCACCGCCGGCCTCGATCTCAGCGGCCAGACCTGGCTGGTCACCGGCTGTAACTCCGGCCTGGGCCTCGAGACCGCCCGCGTCCTGCACGCCCGCGGCGCCCACATCATCGGGGCCGCGCGCACCGCCGACAAAGCCGCCCGCGCCTTCGCCGAGGCCGGCATCCCGGCGGGCGAAGCGACCGCGGTGGCCTGCGAGCTGTCCGACCTCGCGTCCGTCCGCGCCTGCGTCGCCGCCGTCGCCGCCACCGGCCGCCCCCTCGACGGCATCATCGCCAACGCCGGCATCATGGCGCTGCCGGCGCTGCGCCAGCAAAGGGGCATCGAGCTACAGTTCTTCACCAACCACGTCGGCCACTTCGCCCTGGTGACGGGCCTGCTCGGGCGCCTCACCGAGCGCGCGCGGGTCGTGGTGGTCAGCAGCGACGCCCACCGCATGGCCCACGCCGCCGGCATCGAGTTCGACAACCTCTCCGGCGAGCGCGACTACAGAGCGTGGCGCATGTACGGGAACTCGAAGCTCGCCAACCTCCTCTTCGCCCGCTCCCTGGCGCGCCGCTTCGCCGCCGAGGGCAGCCAGCGCACGGCCAACGCGCTGCACCCCGGCGTCATCAAGACCGCCCTGGCCCGCAACATGGAAGACCCCGAGGGCATGTATGACACCTTGGTGAACCGCCGCGGCGTCGTGCTCAAGTCCGTGAGCCAGGGCGCGGCGACCCAGTGCTACGTGGCGACCTCGCCGGCGCTCGCGAGGGTCAGCGGCATGTACTTCAGCGATTGCAACGTCGAGGAGCCCACGCCGGCCGCCCTCGACGACGCCATGGCCGACCGCCTGTGGACCGTGACCGAGGCGCTCATCGCCGTAAAATAGATAGGCGGCACCTGCTTATTTTGCGCCATGGCGGGTGTCGGCGGCCCGGCCCCCTCGCCGCGCCACGCCGCCGCCCGAACCAGTCGCTGCGCCGGGCCGGAGAGTCTGCTAGATAGGCTCGGCGTCCGACGCCCGCGCGGACCGCATCACGCGCCGCCGCCCGGCGCCGCTGCCATCGAGAGCCCCCATGCCCGACCGCGATCTGCGCGTCGCCCTCGTGCTGAACCAGTTTCTGGGCTGGTCGCAGAACTTCATCACCCGCGAGCTGGTCCAGCTCGCCGAAGAGGGCGTCGACGTGCGCATCTTCGCCCGCGAAATCCACGAGCGCGATGACCTCGCCGACGACGAACGCGCGCTGCTCGCCAACGCCGTGCGCCTGCCCGAAAACCCGCTCGCGCCAGCGGCCCTCGCCCGCCACGCCGCGTTCGCGCTGTCTCACCCGCGCCTCTACGGCCGCGGCTGGCTGGCCTTCCTCCGCGCCGGCCACGACGTCGCCAGCAAACGCGCCCGCAGCCTCATCTGCCTGGCTCGCGCCGCCTCAAGCGCCGGCCAGATCCGCGCCCTGGACGTCGACCTCATCCACGCCCACTTCCTGACCGCCCCCGGCGAGCTGGCCCGCTTCCTCAGCGTCTTCTGCGAGCGCCCCTACGGCGCCACCGCCCACGCCATGGACATCTACCGCGACACCAGCGGCAACGCCCGCAAGATCGGCGACGCCGCCTACCTCGCGACCTGCACCCACTATAACGCCGAGCACCTGCGCGCGCTGAACGCCACGTCGCCCGAGCGCGTCCACACCATCTACCACGGCCTCTCCGACCTCCCCGACGCCCGCCCGGTCCCGCCCGGCCGCTTCGCCTTCCTCGGCGTCGGCCGCCTCGTGAGCAAGAAGGGCTTCGACATCCTCATCCAGTCCTGTCGCCAGCTCGCCGATCTCGGGCTGGACTTCGAGTGCCGCTTCGCCGGCACCGGCCCGCTAGAGGGCGAGCTGCGCGCCCAGGTCACCGCCGCCGGCCTCGACGACCGCGTCTTCTTCTCGGGCTTCGTCCCGCCCACCGAGATGAAGGACGCCTACCGCGTCGCACACGCCCTGGTCATGCCCTCGGTGGTCGACGCCGACGGTGACCGCGACGGCATCCCAAACGTATGTCTGGAGGCGATGTCCCACGGCCTGCCCATCATCGGCACCCGCGTCTCCGGCATCCCGGAGGTCATCGAAGATGGCGTCACCGGCTATCTCGTGCCGCAACGCAACGTCGAGGCGCTGACCGCGGCCATGGCGAAGCTGCTGGCCCGCGACGACCTCCCCGCCATGGGCGCGCGCGCGCGGCAGATCATCGCCGAGAACTTCGAGATCGTCGCCAACGTCCGCGCGCTGCTCGACGTCATGCGCGCCAACGCCCGCGACCGCGCCCGGAAGCGCTAGCCATGTGCGGCATCACCGGCATCTTCGACCCCGCCGGTCAGCTCGACAGCGGCGCCGCACGCGCGCTGTGCGAGCGCATGACCGCGCGCATCGCCCACCGCGGTCCCGACGGCGAAGGCTTCTTCAGCGAGGGCCCGGCGACCTTTGGCCACCGCCGCCTCAGCATCATCGACCTCGAGGGCGGCCGGCAGCCGATGACCTCGCCGTCCGGCCGCTGCGTCATCACGTTCAACGGGGAGATCTACAACTACGAGGCCCTGCGCGACGAGCTCGCGGCGGAGGGCGTGGCGTTTCAGACCCACAGCGACACCGAGGTCATCGTCGCCCTCTACGAACGTGACGGCGTCGACGCTTTCGCGCGCCTCAGCGGCATGTTCGCCCTCGGGATCTGGGACCGCGAGCACCGCTGCCTCGTCCTCGCCCGAGATCACCTCGGCATCAAGCCGCTCTACCTGGCCCGCCACGGCCGCCGCCTGCTCTTCGCCTCGGAGATCAAGGCCGCCCGCGCCGGCCTGCCCGCGACGCCGGCGCTGGACGCCCAGGCGGTCAACGCCTACTTCGCCAGGCAGTACGTGCCGGGCCCGCGCACCATCTTCGAGGGCATCGAGGCGCTGCCGGCCGGGACCGTCCTGACCGTCGACGCCGAGGGCGAGCGCCGCCAGACCTGGTGGAGCCTCTCGCCGACCGCCACCAGCGACCTGCGCGGGGCCGACGCCGCCGCCTACGTCCTCGAGCTCCTGGACGCCTCGGTCAAGCGCCACCTCGTCAGCGACGTCCCCGTCGGGGTCTTCCTCAGCGGCGGCATCGACTCGTCGCTGCTGTTGGCCCTGGCCTCGCGCCACCATGGCGGCCCGCTGGACACCTTCTCCGTCGGCTTTGGCGACGACGAGCGCGTGACCGAGACCCGCTACGCCCGCCTCGTCGCCGAGCGCTACGCCAGCAACCACCACGAGATCCACGTCTCGGCCGCCGACGGCCTCGCCGTCCTCCCGGAGCTGATGACCCAGCTCGACCAGCCGCTGGCCGACTACGCCATCGTCCCGACGCTCATCATGAGCCGCTTCGCCGGCGAGCGACTCAAGGTCGTCTTGGGCGGCGAGGGTGCTGACGAGCTCTTCGGCGGCTACGCCCGCTACCGGAGCTACGCCTGGGCCGACCGCCTGACGGGCCACGGGCGCTTGAGCGCCGCGCTGCCGCTGCCCGTCCGCGCGCCGCCGCTCTTTCGCGACGAGGCCCGCGCTCGGCTGCTCGGCGACCGCTACCTCCCAGGGGCGGCGCTGGACGGTGAGGCCCGCCTCCGCCGCGACTTCGACAGCTTCCGCGCCGCCGGTGCCGTCAACGCCGCGCTCTACGCCGATCTCCGCGGCTGGCTGGTCGACGACCTCCTGATGAAGGTCGACAAGATGGGCATGCTCGCGTCCATCGAGGCCCGCGTCCCCTACCTCGACCCGGCGCTCATCGCTGGCGTGATGGCCCTGGACGGCCGCGAAAAAGTCGGCCCCCGCAGCACCAAGCGCGTGCTGCGCCGCCTCGCCGCGCCGCTGCTCCCCCGCGAGATCCTCGAGCGCCCCAAGCAAGGCTTCACGGTCCCCGTCAGCGCCTGGCTCACCGGCCCCCTGCGAGCCCGCTTCGAGGAGGTCGCGCTGAGCCCCGGCCCCGCCGACGCCTGGCTCTCGCCCAAAGCCATCCGCCCGCTGTGGGAGCGCCACCGAGCCACAGGCGACCTCGGCCTGAAGCTCTGGTCCATCTTCATCTTCCGCTGGTGGGCCGCCGCTCAAGACGTGTAGCGGACGCCTACTTGATGAAGAGCATCTCGCGGTACTTCGGCAGCGGCCAGTACGCGTCGCCGACCAGCGTCTCGAGCACGTCGGCGTGGACGCGCACCGCGTTCATCAAGCCGCGGAGTGTCTTGGCGCAGTACTGCATGTGGGCCTCGATCGACTCGAACTCGTGGTGGAGCAGCGCCTCCTCGAGGGCGTCCACGGCCGCCGTCATCGCGTTGGTCTCCAGGGAGATCTTCCTCAGCTCCGCCGTCTCGAAGGTGACACCCAGGGCCGCCGCGCTGTTGAGCGTCGTGGTCACTGCCGCGACGTAGGCGAGGGTCGCCGGGTAGATCTGGGTCTTCGCCAGCTCCAAGACCAGCTTGGCTTCGACGCTGATCGACTGGATGTACTGCTCGGCGTACACCTCGTAGCGGCTCTGCACCTCGACCGGCGACAGCACCCCCGTGCGCCTGAAGAGGTCGATGACGTCGGGCTCGACCAGCACCGGCAGCGCCTCGGCGGTCGTGGGGAGGTTTCGCAGCCCGCGCACCTCGACGGCGGCCTTGTGCCACTCGGCCGAGTAGCCGTCGCCGCCGAAGATGACGTCTCCGTGGGCCCGCATCAGCTTCTGCAGCACGGCCCCGACCGCCGCGGGCTGGGCCTTGCCGGCCGAGAGCTGCGCCTCCAGCTCGCCGGCGATCCACTCGAGTGAGTCGGCCAGCAGCGTGTTCATCGCGACGATCGGGCCCGACACCGAGTGCGACGAACCGACCGCGCGAAACTCGAACCGGTTGCCGGTGAACGCGAACGGCGACGTGCGATTTCGGTCGCCCGGGTCGCGCTCGAAGGTGAGGATCTGCGACAGCCCGAGATCCATCGTGCCGCCATCGGTCGAGACGGACACGTTGCCGTCTCTGATGTCGTTGAACACGGCCTCGAGCTGGTCGCCGAGATACACCGACAGGATGGCCGGCGGCGCCTCGTTGGCTCCGAGGCGGTGGTCGTTGGCGGCGGACGCGATGACCGCGCGCAGCAGCGGTCCGTAGAGGTGCACGCCGCGAATTACCGCACCACAAAATATCAAGAAATGCAGATTTTCATGGGGTGTGCGCCCGGGATCGAGGAGGTTGCCCTGCGTTGCATTTCCCACCGACCAGTTGACGTGCTTGCCCGAGCCGTTGACGCCCGCGAAGGGCTTCTCGTGGAGCAGGCAGACGAAGCCGTGCTCGAGGGCGGTGCTCTTCATCACCGTCATCATCAACTGCTGATGGTCGGCGGCCACGTTCGCGGTCTCGTAGTAGGGCGCGAACTCGAACTGGCCCGGCGCGACCTCGTTGTGGTGGGTCTTGGCCGGGATGCCGAGCCGGAAGAGCTTGTCCTCGCAGGCCTGCATGTAGACCTGCACGCGCTTCGGGATCGCCCCGAAGTAGTGGTCGTCGAACTCCTGGCCCTTGGGTGACGGCGCGCCGAAGAGCGTGCGGCCGGCCAGCAGCAAGTCCGGGCGGCTGTTGGCGAAGTGCACGTCGATGAGGAAGTACTCCTGCTCGGCGCCGCAGCTCGCTTGAAGCGGCCCGATGTTGGTCTCGCCCATCAGCGTCAGGACCTTCCTCGCGGCCTTGTCCATCGCCGCGATCGAACGCAGCAGCGGGATCTTCTTGTCGAGGGACTCGCCGTTCCACGACATGAAGACGCTCGGCAGCATCAGCGTGGCGCCGTTCGGCGTGTTCATGATGTAGGCGGGGCTGGTCGGGTCCCAGGCCGTGTAGCCGCGCGCCGCGGCGGTCATACGGAGGCTGCCGTTGGGGAAGGACGACCCGTCCGGCTCGCCCTTGATCAGCAGGCTCCCGGTGAACTCGGTGATCGCGTGGCCATCGGAGTTCGTGGTGATGAAGCCGTCGTGCTTCTCCGCGGTGATGTTCGTCATCGGGAAGAAGATGTGTGAGAAGAACTTCACCCCCTTCGACAGCGCCCAGTCCTTCATGGCGGCGGCGACGATGTCCGCGGTCGCGGCGTCCAGCGGAGCCCCGGTCTCCACGGTCTTCTTCATGGCCTTGAAGGCGTTTTTGGACAGCGCCTCCTCCATCTTCGCCAGGTTGAAGACGTCGCACGCCCAGATCTCGCTCAACGGCTTCGGCGGCGGCCCGTCGGGCCTCGCGTGGCGGTTGGTGATCGCGGTGATGGCCTGCTGTCGATTCGTGGTGCCGCTCATGTCTGCTCTTTCCTCGGTGCGGAGGCGGGGCCGCCCTGGGATCGGGCCACCCTACGCGCCGCGCGGTGTCGGGACGTTGACCGCCGTGTCTCCGGTGTCTGATAGCGCGGAGATCGCTTCGGTGGGAGCGAATTATCGCGCGCACCTTACACGCTAACACGCCCGCTGTGTGTGAAGAGTCGGCGGTGGGAGGGGCGCGACGGAGGGGACCAGCCGGGGGGCTGAGACGCGGGAAGTGAGCGCGAACTTTTCCGCGAGCGCTGATGGCCGGCCCGGGGGTCGGGGTGCAGGCGGCCGCGTGCGCCCGGTTCCCCAGGCGCGCTGAGCTGTGGCACGCTCGGCGCCTACGCGGAGGGCGCGATGTGGTTTGAGGACCTGATGGGCTTCGCCGAGCGGACGCCGGAGCAGGTGCGCGCGAACATCCGCTGCGATGGTGAGCGGCTGATCTCGGGCGTCAACGGCCGCGTGGTCGGGTGCGGGCGGCTGACGACGCCGAGCCTCGCCGAGCTTCGCCATGGGGTCGCCGCCGGCGCGCGCGAGGGGAGCGACGCACCGGCGCAGGTCCGCGAGATCGTGGGCGACGTCCGCGCGCTGCACGCCGACCCGGCCAACGCCGGCGCGCTCTTTCAAGCCGCGTCGCAGTTCAACCTGCTGGAGATGACGGGGCCCAACGTCACCCCGGAAGAGGGCGTCGGGATCTACGAGCACGACCGCACCCAGGGGCCGGCGTGCGCCGTGGCCTGCGGTGGCGGGACCATCTACCGCAACTACTTCGCGCCGGTTCGCGCGGGGGGCGTCGAGCGGCTGGGACAGACCGCCGAGCACCAGATCGACTGCCTCGCGGAGCTTGGCGAAGCCCTGGGCGGGCCGGGCCTGTGGGAGATGCGCAACGGCTACGCGCTGGCGACCGCGGCGGGCCTCGAGACCATCAACGGGCAGCTCGCGGCGTGCTCCGACCCAGCGCGCGACGCCCTCCGCGGGCTGCTGCGGGTAGGCGTCCAGCACGAGGTCGAGGTGCTGGGGACCGAGCACACGGTCACCCAGGTCTACGGCGCCGCGATGCCGGTCAGCTACGGGCGGCCACCGGCGCCGCTGTGGGAGCCCATGGCGCGCCTGGTGCTCGAGGCGTCCTACGAGGCGACGGTGCTATCAGCAAGACAGGCCGGCATCCGCACGCTCTACCTGACGCTGCTGGGCGGCGGCGTCTTCGGCAACGACGACGGCTGGATCTGCGACGCCATCGTCCGCGCGCTGGGCCTCGCCAGGGGGCTCGACGTCCGCATCGTCAGCTACGGCGCGCCCAAGGCCGTCGTCGCCCGGGTCATCCGTGGGCACCGGGAGCGCCCGTGATCGCGTGGGGCCCAGCTACCGGTCTCAGCCCGTCACCGCCACCGGGGCGAACGCGCCCGTCCGGTGGTACGCGTCGCGCAGCTTCTCTTTGCCGCGCTGGACGTACGCGCGGACGCTGGGCTCGCCGACGCCGATCTCGGCCGCCACGCGCGCGTCGTCGCCGTGGGTCAGG
The DNA here is from genome assembly GCA_964577445.1 of uncultured Myxococcales bacterium. Lineage (GTDB taxonomy): Bacteria > Myxococcota_A > UBA9042 > PHBI01 > JACKFB01 > JACKFB01. The sequence goes on along the minus strand of CAZNZH010000038.1, from coordinate 3,907 downwards.
CGGGCCGCGGCGGCGTGGACGCACTTGTCGTCCGGGTCGAACTGCGCGGCGAGGCTCAGCGCGATGTCCACCGCCGTGTCGAGGTCGACCGGCCGGCCGTGGACCTCTATCGCCGCGGCGTTGCTGACGCTCCAGGTGGCGACGGCGCGGCGCTCAAGCTCGCCCTGGGCCTCGTCGAGGGTGCAGCCCTCAGCGCCCGCAAACTTGCTGTGGGTCCGCCTCCAGCCCCGCCTGAGGCTGAGCGCCTGCTTGCGCGCCTCCCCGCAGCCGCCCTGGGCGCCGAACAGGTAGAACTGGCAGCGGCCATACCACTGGCCGAGCACCAGCCGCTCATCCTTATAGCCGAGGTCGCAGATGATGACGGTCAAGATACCCCAGGCGTCGCCCTCCTCGATGCGGTAGCTGGTGGCGAAGCGACGCACGAGCGCACGCAGCCCGCCGAACTCGCCCGAGAAGGCCGCGTTGACGGCGCCATTGAAGTCGTAGGTCGGTTCCGTGGTCGTCATGGGGTGCTCCGGGGGGCTGCGGTCCACAGAGACAGCGGAGACTCGCCGCCTCTCTCTATGGGCTGACCCGAATCTTGGGTCCCGTGAGCAAAAAAGATGGCGCAGGCGACCCTGCGATGCCCCATTTTCCCTGATATGGGCTGGCGAATCGCGAGATCGAACTTTTTTTGTGACCAAGACGCGACCGCCGGGCCCGACCCGGCCTACGCGCGCTCGGTCACACGCAGACCTGCGCCCCGTTTCCATCTGCGGGGAGCACCGCTATGCTCCCGCGCAACGCGGAGGGTGCCGATTCGTGTCGGGTGATATTCCCACAGGGGGCCGCATCGAAGATTGGGTCGGCGCCATCGCGAGCGTCGACCCCTGGACCCGCGCTCACCTTCGTCGATGTGGCCTGGGCCGCCGCTTCGGCGAGGCGGACGTCGAGGCCGTCAGGTCGTGTGTCGTCGAGAAGATCTGCACCCGAGCCGAGCAGATCGCGGCCGGCGAGTCCTGCTTTGAGAGCTTCGCGATCGTCCGCTACTTCATCAAAAACTGCGTGAGAGCGCAGCTCGCGAAGGTGAGCGCGCGCGGTGAGGTCGCCGCGACGGAGCGCCACGCCGCCCCGCGCGGTCCAGACCCGGAAACGACGCTGCTCGCCCGCGACAAGGCGAGCGACGCGAGGGCATGCCTCACCTGCGTGCAGCGCAACCTGCACGCGATGCTCGAGCTCGAGCGGAGTCAGCCACGGGTGAGCCGTGTGCGCGAAGCCGCGTTGATGCTGCTGCTGGTCCAGGTCCAGCGGGCCGAGGACGGGTCTGAGGCGCCGCCCAGGCGTCCGCCGCTACCGCCCGACGTGCAAGCCAAGCTCCGACAAGCCGTCTGCAAGATCCGAAAGAGCGTCATCCACGGGCACTGCGGCGACCCGTGTCAGCATTGGCTCCGGAGCTCGAGATGAGCCCGGACACGACCGCGCCAGCACACCAAGTAATCTCTCAGCCACCTGCGCTGGCGTCCATCGAGCGAACCCTCGGCTCGTTTGTGGTCCTCCGCCGCGGCGAGGACGGCCTCCCGCTCACCCCCGAAGACGCCTGCCCTTGGACCGATCTCGCCGGGCAAGCCCGCCAGCCGGACCTCTCCGCTGCGTTCGCGCGCATCGCTTGTTGCGAGGCTGAAGCCTGGGTCTCCTCCATGGCCAGCCCGTCGGGTTTGCGCCGCGACGCGTTCCGCGTGGCCTGGCGCGAGCTCGATACCGAGCGGCCGGAGGAAGTGGTGTGTTTTCAGAAATCGGACCAGATGCTGCGGATCCTCTTTCGAGAGGTCCTGCGGGTCGACGGCCCGCGCGGGCCCGCCGAAGCGGCTTACGCGTCGCTGCGACCGCGGGCCATCGCGTCGGGTGTCTTGCCCGGCGACAGCCCGCCTTGGCCAGAGCGCGCAGCGCTGCTCGACCGCCTCAAGGGGTTCGGCATACCCATGAGCGACCTCGCACGCATCGAGCTGTCCACGGACCTGCGCATCGCGATGCTGGCCGAGCTGGCGGTGCTGGCCGACGGAATCCAGCGGCTGGCGTGCGGCGTCCTGCGGCGCGCGCTGGGCAAGCGGCCAAACCACACCCATCGCACCATCGCCGGGCGCAAGGTCCTGGTGTCGGCGTGGGATACGGCCACGCCCGTGTGGCTACAGGTCCGCGAGCTCAACGGGGTGAGCCAGGTCACCGACCTGCGCCTGCCCGTCGTGCCCGCCGACAGCGAAGATGACGGCGCCGTCTTCGTTGCGCAGCAGCAGCGCTGGCTGAGGGACTTCTACGGCGCCGCGATCGGCCCCACCCACCACACCTCGTCGAACGCGCGATCGCCTCACGAAGGCGGACAGACACCATGAACGAATACGAATCGCGAGCAGCGTCCGAGCAGATGTTCCGCATGGCCGCCGGCGTGCCCCGGACCTGGGCGGCGATCGAGTGGCTGATCGCGGCGCCGGACGAGGGCGACACCCCGATGCTGGAGGAGGCGCGCCGGGCCGCGCTGGCGTTGCCCCGCGACATGAACGAGCTGAGCCGCGGGCTGAAGGAGGCTTGGGAGCAGCACGACAGGGAGCGGGCGGAGGATCTGCGCGAGCTGGCCTATCAGCTTCTGATCGCCAGGGATTTGCTGGACGATCTGGACGAGCGGGGGCACCGCCTCTTCGACGAGACGCCCGTGCGGGAGGCCCTCATCGCGTTCGATGACGGCCTGGACGACGCCGACTGGTGGATTCACCAGCTCGATGACGGCGACGACTACCTGGAGGCGCTGCGCGTGGAGATGGGGGAGCGCCCCGGAAAGAGCGGCCGCCGGTGGTGGCAGCCGGCGACGCTGCTGGACGGGGATGTGGTCGAGGATCCCATGCTCGCGTTCCGCCAGCTCGTCGCAGACGCCCGCGGTGTGCCGATCGAGCAGGTGGCACGTGCCGAGTGGGGCGAACCCGAGGCTCCGAGAGGACCGGGCGTTCGCTTGATTCGATTCTCAGGCGGCGTGAAGGCCAATGTGGCCGCTGGCGGATTTGACGCGTCGCCGCTCGAGCTCGCGTTCGAAGGGCCGGCGCCGGTGCGGCGCTGGCGGGCGGACGAGTTGGATGTCCGGCGCTGCGCTGAGCTGCCAGAACAGGGCGTCGTCGTCGGGTGGGCGCCGCTTTCGGGAGGAGCGGCTGCGCTGGTCGTCGACGCGGTCGCCGAGGCGATGCCTGAGGTGCGCCTGGTGTTGGATGAGGCCGCCGAGCCGGGTTCGGAGTTCGAGAGCCACTCCCGACGTCGCGCCTGGACGCTCGGCCCGCGGTGGCTGGCGCGCGAGAGCGTCGTCCTGGAGTTCGCCGCGGCGGGTTTGCGGGAGCTGGCGACTCATGGGGCGACCCCGGACGGAGGCGGCGAGGAGTCGCCCTTTCGGGTCACGTCGCTCGAGGAGCGCCTGCTCGACCAGGTGGTTCAGCGCGGCCAGGTCGATGTCTTTCGCGCGCTGACGAGGCTGTCGGCCTATGGCGGCAAGGCGTCGCGGCGGCAGATTCGACACATCGAATCCCTCGAGGCCGCCGGGTGGAAGCGCGCCGCCGGGATCTACGCGCCAGCGGTCATTCAGCTACACGACGGCGAGCGCGCCGCGGAGGTGGCGGTGCTCGAGCGAATCGATCCCTGGCCCGGGCAGGCCCGGGAGCTGCCGCACCCGTACGGCGAGCTGGCCGCGGAGGCGCTGCGGCGCCTGAAAGATGTGGTCGGCGAGGGGCCAGAGCCCGCGCTGATGACGCCCGGGGACCCCTGCCGCATGACACGCGTCTTCGACCACCGCTCGGCAGAAGCGGCGCTGGTCTTGGCGTTGCTGTTGTGGCGCACCCCACACGAGCTGGCCGCGGAGGCGCTGCGGCGCCTGAAAGATGTGGTCGGCGAGGGGCCA
>CAZNZH010000037.1:0-14636 GCA_964577445.1 uncultured Myxococcales bacterium | reverse complement strand
CGACCAGCCCGCCGCCCGCCTCCGCCAGGTGGTAGATGAATCGCCCGCCCGAGATCGCTCCTCCGATGGCATCCGCGCTGACGGTCTCGAAGAACGGCGCCGCTGACGCGTGATCGTCCGGGTCCTCCAGCAGGTAGCGCGCCAGCGAAACAACCGACGCGCTGATCCCGGGGCCGTCCTCCGGCGTCGCCAGCCGAATCGTGCAGCCCGCGCTCACCTCGCAGTCACCGGCCGCCCCGCCGCCGCGACCGCGACCCCCGCCGCCGACTCGCCCGCCCCAGCCCCTCCCGCCAAGCACCGCGCCGCGAACTCAAGCTGTGCCGCCCAAGCCTCCCCAGCCTGCCTCCGCGCCGGCACCCCGTGAAACGCGTGCCCCGCGCCGTCGAACACCCGCAGCTCGGCCCGCCCGCCGTGCCGCCCCAGCGCCGCAGGCAGCCGCAGCGAGTCGCCCCTCACCGGGTCCCTGTCCCCGACCACGGTGAACGCCGGCGGCAGCCCCCTCGCAGGCGCCCCAGCCCTCTCCAGAAACGTCAACGGATTCGCCAGGTCATGCTCCGCCACCGGCACCGCGTGGTCGGGCAGGTAGATATCCGAGACCTCGTGAATCCGCACCTGCATCCACTTCGGGATCTCGTACGCCTCGGCGTGCCGCTCAGGCCGGCTAATCTCCAGGTAGCCACACGCTGGCAGCAGCGCGGCCGGGGCCGGGGCGGCGTCGAAGATCGCTCTTGCTAGGGGCTCGGGGCGGGGCCAGTGGGCGGCGATGGTTAGGGCTAGCACCAGGTTGGCGCCGGCGGATTCGCCTGCCCAGACCATTCGCGTCGTGTCGCCGCCGTATGTGCCGGCATTTGCTAGGACCCAGAGGAGTGCCTGGGCGCAGTCGTCGAAGGCCGCCGGGAAGGGAGCCTCGGTGGACGGGCGGTAGTCGACGTTGAAGACGAGGTAGCCTTGGCGGGCCAGGTGGCTGGCGATCATCCAGTGGGTCTTGCGGTCGAAGTAGCGGAAGCCGCCGCCGTGGATGTAGAGGGCGACGGGCAGGGGGCCGGGGGTGTCGCGGGGGCGGTAGATGTCGAGGCGTTGGCGGGGGTGGTCGGTGGCGGCGTAGGGCAGGTCGGCGATGACCTCGACGCCGGCGCGCTCGGGGCGCCACCAGGGGACGTGGCGGGTGGCGCGGGCGAGGCGCTCGATGTCGCCGATGAGCATGTGGCCGTAGAGCCAGCGGGTGGCGCGGGTGCGGGCGGTGGGTTTGGGTTTGGCGGGGGCGGGGGAGGTCATCGGGGGCTCCGCGGGGGGCTCGGGGGGGTCGGTCGGCGGCGATGCCGTAGCACGACACGGGGCGGCCGACGAGCCGGTCTTCCGTTGCGGCCCTGGGACCCGACGACTGCGACCGCGTCGGCTGTGGCGCCGGCGCCCCGTGGGGCTCAAGCCTCGGCTACCAGCCCAAACTGTGCGAGCCGCGGCGCGCTGACCCAAGACAGCCACGGCCGGCCTGTGCTACGACGCTCGCGAACCTCCCGGGCCCGACCGACCGCTTCGGTGGGCCCGCCCAGCCGGCGGAGAGCTGACATGGCCGAGCGTATCGAGAGAGACTCCATGGGCGAGCTGCGTGTCCCCGGGGACGCGTACTACGGCGCGCAGACGGCGCGTGCGGTCGAGAACTTCCCCATCAGCGGGCTGCGTTTCCCGCGCACGTTCATCCGGGCCATGGGCGCCATCAAGTACGCGGCGGCGCAGGTGAACGTTGAGCTGGGGGCGATCGATCAGGAGCGGGCCGACGCCATCCTGAGGGCCGCCGACGAGGTGATCGCGGGCGCGCTCGACGGCGAGTTCGTCATCGACGTGTTTCAGACCGGCAGCGGCACGTCGACGAACATGAACGCCAACGAGGTCATCGCCAGCCGCGCCAACGAGCTGCTGACGGGCAAGCGCGGCGGCAAGGACCCCGTGCACCCCAACGACCACGTGAACTACGGGCAGTCGTCCAACGACACCATCCCGACGGCGATTCACCTGTCGGTGGCGATCGAGGTCACGCGCGAGCTGCTGCCGGCGCTGCGTTTGCTGGCGGGGGCGCTGCGCGACAAGGCGCGCGAGTGGGACGACATCGTGAAGATCGGGCGCACGCACCTGATGGACGCGACGCCGATTCGGCTGGGGCAGGAGGCCGGCGGCTGGGCGCGGCAGGTCGAGCTGGGCGTCGAGCGCGTCGAGTCGGTGCTGCCGCGGATTTACGAGCTGGCGCAAGGCGGGACGGCGGTCGGCACCGGCATCAACACGCACCCGGAGTTCGGCGGGCGGGTGGCGGCGAAGCTGGCGGAGCGCTTCGGGCTGCCCTTTCGCGAGGCGGTGGATCACGTCGAGGCGCAGGCCTCCAAGGACGCGTGCGCGGAGCTGGCCGGGCAGCTCGCGACGGTCGCCACCTCGCTGATGAAGGTGGCCAACGACATCCGGTGGCTGTCGTCGGGCCCGCGCTGCGGGTTCGCCGAGATTCAGTTGCCGGCGGTGCAGCCGGGCTCGTCGATCATGCCGGGCAAGGTGAACCCGGTGATGAGCGAGGCGCTGATGATGGTCTGCGCGCAGGTCATGGGGAACGCCGTGACGGTGCAGGTCGCCAACACGCACGGAAACCTCGACCTGAACGTGATGATGCCGGTCATCGCGAAGAGCCTGCTCGAGTCGATCACCTACCTCGCGGGCGCCGTCCGCGCCTTCGCCGAAAAGGCGGTGCAGGGGATGGTGGCGAACCGTGAGGCGGCCGAGGGCTACGTCGAGTGGTCGCTGTCGATGGTGACCTCGCTGGCGCCGGTCATCGGGTACGACAAGGCGGCGGACATAGCCAAGCGCTCGGTGAAGGAAAAGAAGACCGTGCGGGCGCTGGCGCTCGAGATGGGCGTGCTGCCCGAGGCCGAGCTGACGCGGCTTCTCGACCCGCGCACCATGACCGAGCCCGGCATCCCCGAGGGCCACAGCGGCGCTGGCGGCGGCTGAGGTCGCCGCGGGACCATGACCGATTGCAGCGGGCCTCTGGTCTGCTACCCTCGCGCGGGCCTCGGATGGGTGAGGCTGAAAGGCGGACTTGGACATGAGCGACACGTTTTCGAATCTGGTTGAGATGTTCGAGCAGAGCACGGCGCGCTACCGCGACCGGCCGCTCTTCGGCGTCAAGCGCGCGGGCCGCTACGAGTGGCTGACCTACGGGGAGATCGGCGAGCAGGTGGCGGCGTTTCGCGCCGGGCTGGCGAGCCTGGGCGTCCACAAGGGCGATCGCGTCGCGATGATCAGCAACAACCGCCCCGAGTGGGCGGTCGCGGCCTACGCGACGTACAGCCTGGGCGCGCAGTTCGTGCCGATGTACGAGGCGCAGCTCGAGACCGAGTGGGAGTACATCCTCAACGACTGCGGCGCGAAGCTGCTGATCGTCCCGAGCACGCCGATCCATGTGCAGACCGAGCGCTTCACCGACCAGATCGAGAGCCTCGAGCACGTCATCGACCTCGAGGGCGCCGAGTCGACGGCGACCAGCTTCGCCGGGCTCTTGCGCGCCGGCCGCGCGAACCCGGTGCCCTCGGTGAAGCCCGACCCGTCGGAGATCTGCGGCTTCATCTACACCAGCGGCACCACCGGCAAGCCGAAGGGCGTGCTGCTGAGCCACGGCAACATCACGTCGAACATCAACGCGGTCCACGCGATCTTCCCGATGAGCCAGGGCGACGTGTCCCTGTGCTTTCTGCCCTGGGCGCACAGCTTTGGACAGACCGTCGAGCTGCACTGCATGCTCAGCTATGGCGCGGCGATGGGCCTGGCCGAGTCGGTCAACACCATCATCGACAACCTCGCGGAGGTCCGCCCCACCCTGCTCTTCTCGGTGCCGCGCATCTTCAACCGCATCTACGAGGGCGTTCACAAGAAGATGGCGGCCGAGGGCGGCGTGAAGCAGGCGCTCTTTCAGCGGACGCTGACCGTCGCGGCGGAGCGGCGCGTGCTGACCGAGCAGGGCAAGTCCTCGCTGCTGCTCAACTTGCAGCACGCGGTGCTCGACAAGCTGGTGGGCGCGAAGATCCGCGAGCGCTTCGGCGGGCGGCTGCGATACGCCTTTTCGGGAGGCGCGGCCTTGTCAAAAGAGGTCGGCGAGTTCGTCGACAGCCTGGGCATCACGGTCTACGAGGGCTACGGCCTCACCGAGACCAGCCCCATCGCGACGGCGAACTACCCGGACAACCAGCGCATCGGCTCGGTCGGCAAGCCCATCCCCAACGTGCGCGTCGAGCTGGGCCCCGCCGAAGTGGCGCCGGAGGGCCAGGGCGAGATCATCATCTACGGCCCCAACATCATGCAGGGCTACCACAACCTGCCCGAGGAGACGGCCCGCGTCTTCACGGCCGACGGCGGCTTCCGCAGCGGCGACCTCGGCCGCATCGACAGCGACGGCTTCGTCTACATCACCGGCCGCGTCAAAGAGCAGTACAAGCTGCAAAACGGCAAATACGTCGCCCCAGCGCCGCTCGAAGAGAAGCTCAAGCTCAGCCCCTGCATCAATAACCTCATGATCGACGGCACCAACCGCGTCTACAACATCGCGGTCATCGTCCCCGACCTGGAAAACCTCCGCGAGTGGGCGCGCGAAAACGGCGTCACGGCCGCGGATGACGCCGCGCTGTGCCAAGACCCGGCCGTCCACAGCCACGTCGAGCGCGAGATCGAGCGCCACAGCACCGACTTCAAACGCTACGAGCGCATCGGCCGCTTCATCCTCACGCCCGAGGATTTCACGACCGAAAACGGCATGCTCACGCCGAAGATGTCGCTCAAACGCCGAAACGTGATGGCCAGGTACGCGGACGCCATCGACGCGCTTTACGCGGAGTAGGCGCGCCGGCGAGGGGAGCCACAGCTCGTCTCGTCAGCCCCCGCAGCCTTGCGCATCTTGTAAACGTCGCGGCCCTCGGGCGTGCTGAGCAAGTGGCGCATCTGTTCGGCGGCCGTCGCGTGTTCAGGTGCGGGTCCGGCCGCGGGCTGCGGCTGCTCATGGTGCTTGATGCGGCTTGGCGCGACGAAGAGCGCGATGCCGTCGAGTCGAGCGTCGGTGACGTTGGCCTCGCTACAGTAGCCCGCGTCCGCCGAGGCTTTCTCCGGCTTCGCGCCGAGGTTCTTCTCGACCTGCACCAGCATCGGCACGAACCGCTGGATGTCGCTCGTCTGCTGCGTCAGCGCGGTGGCCACGATGATCTGCGCCTCCGCGTCGACCTCGGCCTTCTCTTTCGCCTGCTGCTCCAGCGCCGCCTTCGCCTCACGGATCTTCGCCAGCCGGCGCGTCCTCCGCGCCAGCTCCGCCGGAATCTCGTCGCCCTTCACGCCCCTGCCGGACTTCTCGTCCTCCGCCTCGTCCGTCGCCTCCGCCTTGGCCAAGAGCTGCTGCACCTCGGCCTCCAGCCGCTTCTCCGTCGCGGTCATACGCTCGCAGCTCATCGCCTTCGCCACCGTCGCGTCGCGCAAGGGCCAGGCGGCCCTTTGTCATTACTCCGACAGGCTCCCAGGCGTCGGCAGCGTGCCTCAGGGGATCTCGGCCGATCTGCTGGCCACCCTGCGCGGCATCACCCGCGCCGAGGTCGGCGTCGTGCGTGAGGCGCGGTTCGCCGTAGACGAGACTCGCGAGCGAGCCGGTGACGAAGTAGCGCAGCCCAAGCGCGTCGAGCGGAGCTGTGAAAAGCCCCAAGAGATCAAGTGGTTGCAATCAGGAAAAGCTCCGCAACCTGCGCCTCGACCTGGGCCTCGGACCATTCCGGGTGCCGCTGCCGAACCCAGTCGGCCTTCAGCGCGCGGGCCGACCAGTAGAGCGCATGGAGCTGGGCGAGCTTCTCGGCCGGGTTCATCCGGCGATATGCGGCGATCGGGGCGGGTTGGAGCGCGTCGTCCAGGCGGGGGGAGGTCATCGCGTCGGTCGTGCTGGCGGGGACATGCGCGTCTCGCGACGTCAGCTCTCCCGCGGGTTGGGGATGGCGAAGGCGATGAGGGAGGCCGTCAGGGTCACGACGGCGCAGCCGACCAGGTTGAACCAGAGGTAGCCGAGGTTGCTGGTGAAAAAAAGCGTCGTGACGACGGCTTGGCCTACCAGGGCGGCGAGGAAGACCGCGGTGCCGCCGACTCGTCTTAGGAAGAAGGCCGTCAGAAAGACCCCCAAGACGGTGCCGTAGAAGATGCTTCCCAAGATGTTTACGGCCTCGATGAGGTTATCCAGGAGCGACGCGAAGGTGGCGAAGGCGATGGCGAGGGCGCCCCAGAGGACGGTGAAGAGCTTGGAGGCTTTGACGTAGTGGGCGTCGGATTCGTCGGGGCGTAGGGCGCGCTTGTAGATGTCGACCACCATGGTGGAGCCGAGCGCGTTGAGCTCGCTGGCGGTGGACGACATGGCGGCGCTGAGGATGACGGCGATGAGGAGGCCGACGAGGCCCGAGGGGAGCCATTTGATGACGAAGCCGATGAAGATGTAGTCGGTGTCTTGGGTTTCGACGCGCGGGGCGGCGGCGTGGAGCGCGGCTTTGGCCTCGGCGCGGAGATCGCGCATGACCGCTTGGCTGTCCACCAGCGACTGGCGCGCGGTCTGGAGGGCCGCGGGGTCGCCGGCGCGGTCGGCCTCCAAGTAGTTATAGGCTTGGGCCTTTCGCGACTCGAAGGCGTCGTCCCAGCGGGCGTCGATGGCGCGCAGCTCGGCACCCGACTCGCCCTGGCTGGCCATGGCCCAGGCGGGCTCGTTGAAGAAGACCGGGGGGCGCTCGAAGAAGTGGAAGCTCAGCAGCAGGATGCCGATGAAGAGGATGGCGAACTGCATCGGGATCTTCAGCATCCCGTTGAAGAGCAGGCCCAGGCGGCTCTCGGCGGTCGAGCGGCCGGTGAGGTAGCGCTGGACCTGGCTCTGGTCGGTGCCGAAGTAGGCCAGCGACAGAAAGAAGCCGCCGAGGAGCCCCGACCACAGGTTGTAGCGGTTCTGTGGGTCGAAGTGGAGATCGACCACGTTCATGCGGCCCAGGGCTCCCGCGAGGCTCGTCGCGTCGCCGACAGACACGCCCTCGGGCAGGCGCAGCACGACGACCACCGCGGCGATGGCCATGCCGATCATGATGACCACCATCTGCTGCTTTTGGGTCTGGCTGACCGCCTTGGTCCCGCCCAGCACCGTGTAGAGCACGACCGCCGCGCCGATGCCGAGGTTGGTCCACTCGAGCGACCAGCCCAAGATCGCCGACAAGATGATGGCCGGCGCGTAGATGGTGATGCCGGCCGCCAGCCCGCGCGACAGCATGAAGAGGAAGGCCGCCAGCAGGCGCGTCTTCAGGTCGAAGCGGGTCTCCAGGTACTCGTAGGCCGTGTAGACGCGCAGCCGGTAGTAGATCGGGACGATGACCTTGCTGATGAAGACCATCGCCAGGGGCAGCCCGAAGTAGAACTGGATGAAGCGCATCCCGTCTTCGTAGGCCTGCCCGGGCACCGACAAGAACGTGATGGCGCTGGCCTGGGTCGCCATGATCGACAGACCGATGGTCGGCCAGCGGAGATCGCTGCCGCCGCGCAGGTAGCCCTCCATCGTCGAGGTGCCGCGGTACTTCCACGTGCCGTAGACGACGATGAAGGCGATGGTGCCGAGGAGGACGACCCAGTCGAGCGCTGTCATGCGTAATACCGTGTCAGCGCATAGAAGATGACGACCAGGGCGGCCTGGCTGAGCAGGACCATGGCGTAGACGCGCGGCCAGGTTTCAAGCAGCGGGGGCGGCTCGTTCAGGTCGGCGCGGGGGGCGTCGGGAGCTGTGGCCGCCAGCTTCGGCGGCGAGGGGTCAGTGGGCATAGGACAAGATGTTGGCGAAGAGGCGGACCGCGCCGGGCACACCGGCGGGCAGCTCGCGGAAAAACGAGAGGCCCGTGTAGATGAAGGCGCCCTTGCCGTGATGGGCCACCAGCAGCGAGCCCAAAAGCGGCTCTTCGCCCGGGTCGGCGATGCGGAAGACCGGCTGATACTCGGGGCCCCAGGTCTCGGCGAAGTAGAGCCCGCGCTCCTGCACCCAGCCCAGATAGTCCGCCGCGACCAGCCGGTTCGGCGTGGTCAGCAGGCGCTGGTTCGGGTCCACGGGCGTCATCGTCGCGGTCTCGTCGGTGACGCGCCCGCGCCCGACGACCATGGGGTAAGGCCCGAGGCGGTCCATCGGCGGGTCGCGCCGGCCGACCGTGTTGTACTGGACCACCAGCAGACCGCCCTGGGCCACCCAGGCCATGAGCTTGTCGTGGGCAAACGCGAGGCGCGGGTGGACGTTAAAGGCGCGGACGCCGACCAAGATGACGTCGAAGCGCCCGAGATCTGCGTCCTCCACATGCTCCGGGTCCAGCTCCACCACCGAGTAGCCGACCTGGCGCAGGGTGTCGCCGACCTTGTCGCCCGAGCCGGGGATGATGCCGACGCGGCGCTCGGTGCCGCTGAGCTCGAGCGGGACCAGCGCGACCGTCGCCGGGCGCAGGACCGAGCGCTGGGGCAGGTGCGCGTAGTCGATGGTGTCGAGGCGCCACGAATCCCGCGCCGCGCCGACCTCGGTCACCAGCTCGAGGCGGCCGCCGGGCTTGGCGCCGGCCGGCGGCTGGATCTTCAGGCTGACGGTGTGCTCTTCGCCGGCTTCGGTCAGGTCGAAGGGCACGCTCGAGGGCTCGGAGCGCCAGCCCGCCGGGAGCTTGGGCCGCAGCGTGCCCTTGGCCGGGCCGAAGCCAGCGCGCAGCGTCACGTCGACCGTCGCCCCACGGCCCTCGGGGAAGAGCACGACGTCCTGCGCGGCGGTGGCGGTGGCCGTCGGGAACACCTCGACCCGGCGCAGCACCTCGCCGCGCACCCGGTCGGTGACGGCGTACTCGAGCGTGCGCTCGACCTGGATGGGCAGGCCGCCGATCTCGAGCGCAAAGCTGACGACCAGGGGCGAGGGCGTGTCGGGCTGGCCGATGAGCGCGGCGTCGCGGGTGTCGTAAAAGGAGGGCTCGGGCGGGCTTCGCAGCCAGTGGGGCGTGGCGAAGGGGGCGTCCTTTTTCACGGTAAATGACTCGCTGCGAGCGATGGCCTTGCCGACCGCCAGCGCGGAGTCCACCGCCACGCGCTTGCCGTCGGGCAAGGTCAGCGCGCGGAGCTTCGCGTCGGCCGGGGACTGTAGGACCACCTCGAGCTTGGCCTCGACCCGCTGGCCGCGACCGACGGCCGGCGACTCGGCGCGGGCCTGAACCCAGAGGCCGGCCGCTTGGACGATGACGTCCTCGAGGTCGCGCAGGCGCTGGTCGCGCACGGTCGACGGCGGCAGCGCGGCCATGGCGCGGTGAGCGAGGGCGAGGGTCGGGATGACCGCGTGGGGCGCGCGGGGGTCGAGCTCGCGCGAGGCCTGCTCAAGCAGGGCCTTGACGCGCTCAGCGCCCGGGACGCGGTCCCACGAGAGATCGAGGCCCTCGAAGGGGTCGTGCTTGGGCGCGGTGCCGGCTCGGGGCGCGAAATACTCGAGCGTTTCGCCGCGGGTGGGTGCCGCGCCGAAGCCCTGGGTCTTGTGCATGGTGCGGCTGGCGGCGGCGATCTCGCCCCAGGAGAGGCCCAGCAGCGGGCTGAACCCGCCGACGTCGAGCTTTAGAAACTCCGACATGTCGGCGTCGGGCGGGCGGTTCCAGGTCGAGACGTTTTCGAGCAGGCGGTCGGCCTGCCACGGGGGGAGCTTCAGCTCGGGGAAGCGCTTGGGGTCGGCGGCGGCGGTGAAGGCCTCGGCGGCCAGCAGCGCCGAGGCGGTGTGGTGGCCGTGGTTGGGGCCCTCGGTGGAGAAGCGCGTGATGATGACGTCGGGCTGAAAGCTGCGGATGGCGCGGACGACGTCGGCGAGCACGCGGTCGTGGCCCCAAAGTCGCAAGGTCTCCTCTGGGTTTTTGGAGTAGCCGAAGTCGCGAGCGCGGGTGAAGAGCTGGCGCGCGCCGTCGACCGCGCGGGCGGCGAGGAGCTCGAGGGTGCGGGCGTAGCCGAGCAGCTCGGCCTGCTCGGTGCCGATGAGGTTTTGGCCGCCGCCGCCGCGGGTCATCGACAGGTAGGTGGCGTCGAAGCCGCGGTCGCCGACCAGCCACGCCAGCAAGCGGCTGTTCTCGTCGTCGGGGTGGGCGGCGACGTAGAGCACGCGGCCGGTGACCTGGAGGTGGTCGATGGCGAGGGCGATGGCGCCGGCGGAGGGCGGCTCGGGGACGGCGCTGGGCATGAGCAACATCAGGAGCGGGAGGAGCGTGGGCATGGCGGGACCGCGGGGGCTCGAGGTGGAGGGGGCGGGCCGGCGAGGTGCGGCGGGGCCGGCGGGCGGACGACGGTGTGGCGTGGCGCGGTGTCGGGCTCAAGGCTTGGTCGAGGGTTCACCCGAGCCACGACCGCCGGCAGGGTACCCATAGCAGGCGGCCCGCGCATAGTCTGTAAGGAGCTGGTCGACAGGGGCAGCGCTCAAACCCAAATCCACCGATGAAACGATTGCAAGTGGGCGGGCATATCGGCACAACCAACCGGATTGTGTTGGGCGGCACGCCGCCCCCCCGCGAGGAGAGATCGCACTGGCCCCACGATTTACGGACGCCTGGCTCGCCGGTGAGGCGCGGGCGCGGACGCTGCTGCCGTTGGATCCGTGGAGGGCGGCGGACCGAGCGCGGGCGGTCGAGGCCGCGGCGGCGAGGCCGGTGTCCGACGCGGTGCTGGGGGCGCTGGCGGCGATCGCGGGGCGGGGGAAGCCAAGCGAGGCCCGGCGCCGCCACCTGGACGCCCTGGCGGCGGGCGGCGCGGCGGCGGTGCTGACCGGCCAGCAGGCGGGGCTCTGGCTGGGCCCGCTCTACACCTTCTACAAGGCCGCCCACGCGGTCGCCCTCGCCCGCTGGCTCAGCGCCGAGCAGGGCCGCCCGGTCGTGCCGATCTTCTGGGTGGCCAGCGAGGACCATGACTTCGCGGAGGCGGCGGTGTGCGGGCTGCCCGGTGCGGGCGCGGAGGCCTTGCTGGTGCGGCTCGCGTCCGACGAGGCGGGGCCGGTGCCCATGGCGTATCGCGCCCTCGGGCCCGAGATCGACCGAGCGAACAGGGCGCTGCGGTGCGAGCTGGACGGCCTGCCCCACGCGGGCGAGGTGCTGGCGCTCTTTGAGGCCCACTACCGGCCGGACGCCACCTGGTCGGGGGCGTTTTCCGCCGTGCTGGCCGAGCTGTTCGCCGGCGAGGGGCTGCTCGTCGTGGACCCACGCGAGCCCGGCATCCTCACGGCGGCGGCTCCGATTCACCGCCGCGCCTTCGACGACGCCCCGCGGCTGTCGGAGGCCCTCGCGGCCCGGGCGGCGCAGCTCGAGGCCGCCGGCTTCGACGCGCCGGTGCATGTGCGCCCGGGCGCGCCGCTGAGCTTTTTGCACCCCGACGGGCCCGAGGGGCCGCGCTACCGCGTCGCGCCCTGCGACGGTGGCTATGCGCTGGTGGGCGGGCCCGGGCGCGTCATCGACCGCGGGACGGTCAGGCGCTGGCTCGCCGAAGCCCCGTGGCGCTTCAGCAGCTCGGCGCTGCTGCGCCCCCTGGTCCAAGACACGCTCTTACCCACCGCCGCGACCGTGGGCGGGCCCGGCGAGCTGGCCTACCTCGCCGAGACGACCCCGCTCTACGAGGCCTTCGAGCGGCCGATGCCGCTGCTGGCGCCGCGGGCGCGGTTCCGCGTGGTCAGCGCCCGCGAGCGGCGGATCTGCGCCGCCCTTGGCCTCAGCCCCGATGACGCGACCCGATCTCGGGCGGAGCTCCTCAAGATGGTCGGCGGCCACACGCGCCCCGAGGGGCTGCCGGACCCCGACGGCATCGAGGAGCGGCTGCTGGCCGCCGTGAGCGCCGAGCTGGCGGACCTGCGCGCGGCCGGCGAGGCGCTGGACGGCGGCCTCGCGAAGATGGCGGTCCGCAGCGGCGCGGCGCTCAAAAAGCGCATACACCGCCTCGCGAATCGCTACCGCCGCGCCCTGGCGACGCGCGACGTTGAGACCACCGCGCGCCTGGACCGCCTGGTCGGCGCGCTGGCCCCAGGCGGCGCCCCCCAAGAGCGCGTCTTGGGGCTGCCAGCCGTCGCCGCCCGCGAGGGCCTCGCCAGCTTCAAAGCGCGCGTGCTCGCCGCGTGCGACCCCTTCCCCACCCGCAGCCGGGATCTCGAGACATGAGCGCAGCCGATAACGGCGAGGGCCTCGCGGCGCTCGCATTTTCGCCCCACCCCGATGACGTGGAGATCTGCTGCGGCGGCTTATTGGCGCTGCTCGCCAGCCGCGGTCACCGGGTCGGCGTCGTCGACCTGACCCGCGGCGAGCTCGCCACCAACGGCACCCACGAGACGCGAGCGGTCGAGGCGCGCGCGGCTTCCGAGGCGCTGGGCCTCGCGCTGCGTGAAAACCTCGGGATCCCCGACGGATTCGTGGACGGCACCGGCGGCGCCCAGGACACGGCCAGCCCCGCCGACAGCCAGCTCGGCCGCATGGTCGAGGCGATTCGCCGCCACCGCCCAGAGCTGGTGCTGGCGCCGCACCCCCACGCGCGGCACCCCGACCACGTGGCGACCAGCGCGCTGGTGACCCGCGCCGTGTTCTTCGCGGGTCTCACCCGCTTCGAGACCGCGCCGTCGCGGCCCAGGCACGTCCCGCGCAGGCTGGTCTATTACGGGATGCGCGGCGCCTTTGAGCCGAGCTTCATCACCGACGTCAGCGCCGTCTACGCGCAGAAGCGCGCCGCCATCGCGTGCTACGGCAGCCAGGTAGAGCGCGCGGCCGGCGATGAGGCCACGCTCGTGAACGCGCCGCTGGGTGCGGACGCCTGGGACGCCCGCGATCGATACTACGGCGCGATGATCGGCGCGGCCTTCGGCGAGCCATACCGAATCCACGGCACGCTGGCGCTCGCCGACCCCGTCGAGCACTTTCGCGCGGGCAGCCCCGACGCGCTCTTCTTTTCGGCGCTCCCGTGAGCGGCGCGGCGGCCCAGGCGCCCGAGGACTCCGCCGACCGCCCCATGCGCATCGGCGTCGTCTGCTACGGCAGCTTCGGCGGCAGCGGCATCATCGCGACGGAGCTCGGGCTCGCGATGGCGCGGCGCGGGCACGCGGTCCACTTCATCTCGCGCCAGGCCCCCCGGCGCTACGACCGGCGCATGGACAAGGTCTTCTTTCACGGCGTCGAGATGCGCGAGTACCCGGTCTTGGAGTACCCGCCCTACACCGTGGCTCTGGCCGCGAAGATCGTCGACGTCACGCGGTGGGAGCACCTGGACCTCGTCCACCTCCACTACGCCGTGCCCCACGCGGCCAGCGCGCTCTTGGCCCGCGAAACCCTCGGCGCCGCCTCGCCGCGATTCCTCACGACGCTCCACGGCACCGACGCCACCGTGGTCGGCCCGGACCCCGCCTACCGCTCGGTCACCCAGCACGCGGTCGAGCGCAGCGATGGCATCAGCGTGCCCTCGCTCTTTCTGCGCCAGGAAGCGACCACCACCCTCGGCCTCGACCCAGCGTGCGGCATCGAGGTGCTGCCCAACTTCGTCGACACGGACGCCTTCGCGCCGGCCGCCGGGCCGAACGGCCACAACCTCGCCCAGCTCTTCGGCGCGGGCGAGTCGACCCTGACCCTCATCCATGTGTCGAACTTCCGGGCGGTCAAACGCGCGCCCGACGTCGTCGAGATCTTCGCTCGCGTGGCCCGCGAGGTCTCAGCGCGGCTGCTGATGATCGGCGACGGCCCCGAGCGCAGCGCCTGCGAGACGCGGCTGCGCGAGTCCGGCCTCGCGGACCGGGCGCGCTTTTTGGGGATGCAGGAGCGCTTCGCCGACCTGCTCGCCCGCACCGACGTGTTCTTGCTCCCGAGCGAGACGGAGAGCTTCGGCCTCGCGGCGCTCGAGGCCCAGAGCTGCGGCGTGCCCGTGGTCGCGAGCCGCGCCGGCGGCATCCCCGAGGTCGTCCGCGACGGGGAGACCGGCATCCTCGCCCCGGTGGGCGACACCGAGGCCATGGCCGCCGCGGTGTTGCGCCTGGCGCGTGACGGGGACCTCCGCCGCGCCATGGGCGACGCGGCCCGCGCGCGGGTGCTGGCCAACTTCCAGGAGGGCCCCGTCGTCGACCGCTACGAGGACTGGTACCGGCGCGTCCTCGCGGCTACGCCCCCGGCGAAGCGAGCCGTCAGCGCCTGACCGAGCGGCTGTCCAGGCTCCACACGCCGGGGCCTTGGCTGGCGATGTAGAGGAAGACGAAGGCGTAGATGAGGGCCAGCTCGCCCCGGTTGATCGCGGGGAAGAACGCCGCGCCCATGTCCAGCTTCCAATGGAACTGCATGTAGGCCACGGCCATGGTGCCGCTGGCCAAAAACGCCGCCCAGCGCGTGTAGAGCCCGCCCGCGATGAGGAAGCCGGCGGTCAGCTCGATGAGCCCGCCGATCCATTTCTGCGAGCCGATCTCGGGCTGGTGATCGATCAAGACCCCGAAGATCTTCTGCGCGCCGTGGAAGGCGAAGAGGAGGCCGGTGACGATGCGGAGCAACGCGTAGGCGCGGCCGGAGTGCGGGGCGAGGAGGCGTTGGAGCATCGGGAGGGTCCCAGGCACGGGTCGCAGCGGCTCCGGG
>CAZNZH010000036.1:5307-14691 GCA_964577445.1 uncultured Myxococcales bacterium | reverse complement strand
GTACCGCCATGCGGTGCAAGGCACCGCGCGGCGGCTGCACCTCGGCGAGGAGGAGGTCGCGCAGACGGCGGTGGCGCTGGCCGCCGAGCACCACGCCACGCGCCCGACCGACCCCGCGGCCCACGTCGGCTACGTGTTGGTCGATGCGGGCTGGCCGCACCTCAACCGCGCGCTCCGCGGAAGCGAGGCGGCGCGCCTGACCTCGGCGGACCTGCGGCGCCGGCTGAGGCTGCTCGCCTATCTCGGGCCGGTCGCGCTGCTGGCGGCCGCCGGCATCGCGTGGCTGCTCATGCCGTCGCGTCACCTGCCGGGCTGGGCGTGGCCGGTGATCGCCCTGTGCGCGGCCCTGGCGGCGTCACAGTGCGCGGTGGCAGTGGTCAACTGGGCCGCCTCACTGGTCCGCCGGCCGCGGGCCTTGCCCCGGATGGACTTCGAGCACGGCATCCCGGCCGCGTGCCGCACGGTCGTCGTCGTGCCCACGCTCCTCATGGAGGTCGGGCAGTTCGCGCGCACCATCGCGAGCTTAGAGCGCCGCTACCTGGCCAACCGCGACCCGAATCTGTGGTTCGCCCTGCTGACCGATTTCGGCGACGCCGCCGCCGAGCACGTCGCGGGCGATGAGGCACTGCTGGCCGCGGCGGTCGACGGCATCGAGGGGCTGAACCGCAAATACCGCGGCGGCGCGCACGGGCGCTTCTTCCTGCTCCACCGGCCGCGGCTGCACAACCCGCGGGAGGGCTGCTGGATGGGCCGCGAGCGGAAACGCGGCAAGCTCGAGGACTTCAACGCGCTGCTCTGCGGCGACGATCGCGCCTCCTTCAGCCGCACCGTGGGCGACATCTCCCTGCTCACCGCGATCCGCTACGTCATCACCCTCGACACCGACACCGATCTGCCCTGGGGAGCCGGATGGCGCCTGGTCGGGGCGGCCGCGCACCCGCTGAACCGCCCGCAGCTTGACGCGGACGGCCGGCGGCTGGTCGCCGGCTACGCGATCCTCCAGCCGCGGGTCAGCATCTCGCTGCGCAGCGCCGCGCAGAGCCACTACTCCCGGCTGCTGGCCGGCGAGGTGGGTATCGACCCGTACACGCGCGTCGTCTCCGACGTCTATCAGGATCTCTTCACCGAGACCTCGTACATCGGCAAGGGCATCTACGACGTGGCGGCCTTCCGCCAGGCGCTGGACGGGCGCTTCCCGGATAACGCCGTGCTGAGCCACGACCTGCTCGAGTCGTGCTACGCGCGCTCGGGCCAGGTCAGCGACGTCGAGCTGCTCGAGGAGTCGCCCTCGGGCTATCTGGCGGACGTCAGCCGCCGGCACCGCTGGATGCGTGGCGACTGGCAGCTCCTGCCGTGGCTCGGGCTGCGGGTCAGCGACGCCTCGGGCCGCCGGATCTACCGGCCGGTCGACGGCCTGGGCCGGTGGCGCATCTTCGACAACCTGCGCCGAGCGCTCGTGACGCCGGCCTACACGCTGCTGCTGGTGGCGGGGTGGGTCGTGGTGCCGGCCCCGCTCGCCTGGACGCTGGTGGTGCTGTCGCTGCTGTTTCTCCCCGAGCTGCTGCCCGGCCTGGCCGAGCTCTGGCGGCGGCCGCCGAGGCTGCCGCGCGCGACCCATTGGGCCAGCGTCGGGCGCGGGACCGCGCGGCGCCTGGCGAAGGTCGCGCTGTGGCTGGCGTTTCTGCCCTTCGAGGCCTCGGTGGCCCTGGACGCGGCCGCGCGCTCGCTGTGGCGGGTGCTCTATAGCCGCCGCCGCCTGCTCGAGTGGCAGACCGCCGAGGCCGTCGAGCGAAAGGCGGCGCTGAGCCTCCCGCACGTCTTTCGGCGCATGTGGGTGGGCCCGACCCTGGCCGTGGCCGTCGCGGCGCACCTGCTCGTGGCCGGCGCGCCCCTGACGGCCGCGTTGGCGGCGCCCATCCTCCTGCTCTGGCTCGCCTCGCCGCTGGTCGCGTGGTGGATCAGTCGACCGCTCAAGACCAGGGCGGCGCGGCTCGACGCCCGCGACATCGAGGATCTCCGCTGGTTCGCCAGGCTGACCTGGCGCTACTTTGAGGTGTTCGTCGGACCGCAGGAGAGCTGGCTGCCGCCCGACAACGTTCAAGGGGACTCGCAGGATCCCGGCCGCCGGGTGGCCCATCGCACCAGCCCGACGGACATGGGCCTGGCGCTGCTCGCCAACCTGAGCGCGCACGATCTCGGCTACCTCAGCGTCGCGCAGCTACTCGACCGCACCGCGCGCACGATCGAGTCGATGGAGCACCTGGAGCGGTACCGGGGCCACTTTCTCAACTGGTACGACACCCGCACCCGCCAGCCCTTGCTGCCGCTTTACGTCTCCACGGTCGACAGCGGTAACCTCGTCGGGCACGTGCGGGTGCTGCGCAGCGGCCTCCTCGAGCTGCCCGATGGCCCGGTCTGGCCCACGCAGGCGCTGGCGGGGCTGCGCGACACGCTGCGCGGTCTGACCGAGCACGGCGGGCCGAGCGACTCGCTGGCGTCCATCGAGCGGCTCCTCCTCTTCCAAACGGAGTCGCTCTCGGCCCGAGCCGCCTGGCTGCGAGAGCTCGCCACGGCGGCCGCGCGCATGGTCGAGCCCTTCGAGCGCGGCCGCGGGCGCCGCCCCGAGGCCGCCTGGTGGGCGAGCGCGTTCGATCGGCAGGTGGGCGCGCTGCTGGCGGATCTGACCGAGATGGCGCCGTGGCTGGCGACCGACGCGGGGGCGCTCGATGCCGCCTCGTCGGGCCCGCTGGCCGGCCTCGACCGCGCGCGCAGCCTGCGCGAGCTCGGCAGCCTCGCGCACCAGGCCGCCGAGGCGCTGGCCCGCGACCGCAGCCCGACGCCCGGCGCCCACCCAGACGGCCATCTGGCCGCGGCCTTGAGGCTGGGCGCGCAGCGCGTCTCGGCGCGCCTCCGCCACATCGACGCCCTGGCCGAGCGTTGCGCGGACCTCGCGGACGCGGAGTTCGGCTTCCTCTACGACCCCCAGCGCAAGCTCTTCGCCATCGGGTATTGGGTGGCCGAGCGCCGGCTGGACCAGAGCTTCTACGATCTCCTGGCGTCCGAGGCGCGGCTGGCGAGCTACATCGCCATCGCCGAGGGGCAGGTCCCCTTCGAACACTGGTTCGCGCTCGGCCGGCGCCTGACCACAGCGCGCGGCCGGCAGGTGCTCCTGAGCTGGAGCGGCTCGATGTTCGAGTACCTGATGCCGCTCATCGTCATGCCGGAGTTCGATGGCACGCTGTTGGACCAGACGTGCCGCGCGGCCGTGGCCCGGCAGATCGAATACGGCCGACAGCGCGGGATCCCGTGGGGCATCTCCGAGTCCTGCTACGACGTGACGGACGCTGAGGGCACCTACCAGTACCGGGCCTTCGGGGTGCCGGGGCTGGGCCTTCAGCGCGGGCTCGGCGACCACCTCGTCATCGCGCCCTACGCGTCCATGCTGGCCCTGCTCATCGAGCCCCAGCGCGCCCTGGACAACCTGCGCCGCATGGCCGACGCGGCCTACCTCGGCCCCTACGGCTTCTACGAGGCGATCGATTTCACGGCCGCCCGCGCCGAGGACGGCGGGCGCGGCGTGGTGATCCCGACGTTCATGGCCCACCATCACGGGATGAGCCTGCTGTCGTTGGGCCAGACCGTGCTCGGCCAGCGGATGCAGCGCCGGTTTCTGGCCAACCCCGACCTGCGCGCGGCGGCCCTGCTGCTTCAGGAGCGTATCCCCAAGACCTCCGTGCTCGTGGTGCCCCCGCCGGCGCCGGCGGTCCTGGCCTCGCCTCGGCGCCCAAGGCGCGGCGTGGGACCGGCCCCGCGCGTGCTCACCGACCCGAACTCGCCGGTCCCGAAGGTGCACCTGCTCTCCAACGGCCGTTACGACGTGATGGTGTCGGCGGCGGGCGGCGGCTACAGCCGCTGGAACGATCTGGCGGTCACCCGCTGGCGCGAGGACCCCACCTGCGAGTCCCTCGGGGTGTTTTGCTTCATCGGCGACCCGGCGACCCGCCGCGGCTGGTCGACCGCGTTTCAGCCGACCCTGCGAGCCGGCGGGCGCTACGAAGCGACCTTCTCGCCGGGCCGGGCCGAGCTGCGGCGCCAGGACGACGGGGTCACGACGCACACCGAGATCGCCGTCTCGCCCGACGACGACGTGGAGATCCGGCGGATCCGGCTGACCAACCTGTCGGAGCGACCGCGGCCCCTGGTGGTCACCGCCTACGCTGAGGTCGTGCTGGCCCCCGGCGCCGCCGACGAGCTGCACCGCGCGTTCAGCAACCTCTTCGTCGAGGCGGAGCTCGTGCCGGAGTGCAGCGCCATCCTGATGACGCGCCGCCCGCGGTCGGCTGAGGAGCAGCCGCCCTGGATGTTCGCGATGTTGTCGTCGCCGGCGCCCGGCGGCGGGCAGGGCGCGTGCAGCTACGAGACCGATCGGGCGCGTTTCATCGGCCGCGGCCGCAGCCTGCGCCAACCCGCCGCCCTCGACGACCTGGGCCCCCTGTCCGACGGCGCGGCGGCCGCTGGCGTCGTGCTCGACCCCTGCGTGGCGCTCCGGCGCCCGGTGACGCTGGCGGTCGACCGGCCGGCGCAGCTCGATCTGGTGATCGGGGTCGCGCCAACGCGCGAGGCGGCGATGGCGCTGATGTCGAAGTATCACGACCCGCGCATGGCCGACCGCGTGCTCGAGACCGTGGCTCCCCACAGCCGCGCGCTCTTGACTCACATCGGGGCCAGCGAGGTCGACGCCCAGCGCTACGAGGAGCTCGCGGCGGCCGTGATCTTCCCGGTCAGCGCGTTCCGAGCCCCGGGCAGCGTCCTGCGGCGCAACCGCCGGGGACAGTCGGGGCTGTGGAGGTACAGCATCTCGGGCGACCTGCCGATCGTGCTGCTGCACGTGAGCGCGGTCGAGAACCTGCCCCTGGTCCGCGAGCTGCTGCGGGCGCACGCGTTCTGGCGGATGCGCGGGCTGCGGGTCGATCTGGTGATCTGGAACGAGAACGCCTCGGGCTACCGGCGCGTGCTCGACGAGCAGATCCTGGCGCTGGTCGCCGCGGGCACCGAGGCCCACCTCCTCGACCAGCCCGGCGGTGTGTTTCTGCGGGCGACCGATGGCTTCCCCGAAAAAGACCGTGTGCTGCTGCAGGCGGTGGCGCGCGTCGTCATCTGGGACGTCGGTGGACCGCTTGAGCAGCAGCTCGCGCGCTGGCAGCAGGCCGTCGCGGCGCCGCGCGCGCTGATGCTGCCGGTCACGCGCCAAACGCCCCCGCCGGTCTCGCGGACCCTCGCGCCGCTCGCCCCTCGAGACGACCTGATCTTCGCCAACGGCACCGGCGGCTTCACGCGGGACGGGCGGGAGTACGTCGTGGATCTGCCGCCGGGCCGCCACACGCCCGCGCCCTGGGTGAACGTCATCGCCAACCCGCGCCTCGGCACCGTCGTCAGCGAGAGCGGCAGCGCCTACACCTGGTACGGCAACGCGCAGCTCTACCGGCTGACCCCGTGGAGCAACGACGCCGCCGGCGATCCCAGCGGCGAGAGCCTCTTCGTGCGCTCCGAGCCCAGCGGGCGGACCTTCAGCCCCATGCCTTGGCCGGGCACCAGCGGCGCCGGGTACACCTGCCGGCACGGCTTCGGCTACAGCGTCTTCGAGCACACCGAGCACGGCCTGGAGTCCCGGCTCACGACCTACGTGGCGGTCTCGGCGCCGGTGAAGTTCCTGGTGTTGCGGCTCCATAACCGCAGCGCGCATCGCCGTGTCGTCAGCATCTTGGCCACGGTGGATCTGGTGCTCGGGGATCTGCGCTCGAAGCACGGCATGCACGTCGTGACCGAGCTTGAGCCGTTGACCGGCGCGATCCTGGCTCGGAACAGCTATGGCGCCGAGGGCGCTGAGGTGGTCGCGTTGTTCGACTGCAGCGAGCCCCGGCGCAGCGTCAGCGGCGATCGCGCCGAGGTCCTGGGGCGAAACGGCGACCCGTCGAGCCCGGCGGCGCTGCGCCTGCGACGCCTCTCGGGCCGCCTGGGCCCGGGCCTGGACCCGTGCGCCGCGATACGGACCCAGGTCGAGCTGGCCGAAGGCGCCACGCGCGAGATCGTCTTCATCCTGGGCGCGGGCCAGGGCACCGCCGAGGCCGTCGCGCTGGCCCAACGCCATGGGAGCGTGGCGGCCGCGCACATGGCGCTCGAGGAGGTCTGGGCGTTCTGGAACGACAAGCTCGGCGTGGTGCACGCCCAGACGCCGGACCCCGCCATGGACGTGCTGGTGAACGGCTGGCTGCCATACCAGGCGCTGGCGTGCCGCATGTGGGGGCGCAGCGGATTTTACCAGTCCGGTGGCGCGTACGGCTTCCGCGACCAGCTCCAGGACTGCGTAGCGCTGCTGCACGAGGCGCCCGAGCTGTCGCGGGAGCACGTCCTGCGCTCCGCCGCGCGGCAGTTCGTCGAGGGGGACGTCCAGCATTGGTGGCATCCGCCCAGCGGGCGCGGGGTCCGCACGAACTGCTCTGACGACTACCTGTGGTTGCCGTACGCCGTGGAGCGCTACGTGCGCTTCACCGGCGACACGGGCGTGCTCGATGAGCCGGTCCCCTTCTTGACGGGCCGGGCGCTCCACGAGGGCGAGGAGAGCTACTACGACCTGCCCGGGCGCTCAGACGAGACCGCGAGCCTCTACGAGCACTGCACGCGCGCCATCGAGCACGGCGCGCGGCGCGGCGTGCGCGGCCTGCCGCTGATGGGCGGCGGGGACTGGAACGACGGGATGAACCGGGTTGGCCACCTCGGGCGCGGCGAGAGCGTGTGGCTCGGGTTCTTCCTGCACCACGTCGCGTCGAGGTTTGGGGCGCTGGCCGAGCGACGCGGGGACGCGGCCTTCGCGGCGTGGTGCCTGGCGACCGCCGACGAGCTCGCCGGCAGCATCGAGGAGCACGCCTGGGACGGCCAGTGGTACCGCCGCGCGTGGTTTGACGACGGCACGCCCTTGGGCTCGGCCGACAACGCCGAGTGCCGCATCGATTCGCTGCCGCAGAGCTGGGCGACCATCGCCGGCGTCGGAGATCCCGCGCGCCGCGGGCTGGCCCTCGACGCGATGTGGGACCAGCTCGTGAGCGAGGACCTCCAGCTCGTGCGCCTCTTCACGCCGCCCTTCGATCGCTCGGCGCTAAAACCCGGCTACATCAAGGGTTACCCGCCCGGCGTGCGCGAAAACGGCGGCCAATATACCCACGCGGCGGTCTGGGCGGCCTGGGCGCTCGCGCTGGCCGGTCGCGCCGACCAGGCGGCGGCGCTCGTGTCGCTGCTCAACCCCATCCACCACACCCTGGACACGGCGGCGGTCGAGCGCTACGCGGTCGAGCCATACGTGCTCGCGGCCGACGTCTACAGCCAACCGCCGCACGAGGGACGCGGCGGCTGGACCTGGTACACCGGCTCGGCGGCTTGGCTGTACCGCTTGATGCACGAGGTGATCTTCGGCATCGAGCGAGAGGCGGACACCCTGCGGTTTCGCCCGCGGGTCCCGGCCACGTGGACCCGCTTCACCGTGCACTACCGATACGAGCAGACGCTCTACCATATCGAGCTGACGCAGGTGGCGGCGCACCAGGGCCCGAGCACGCTGACGCTCGACGGCCAGCCTCAGCCCGGCGGCGCGTTGAAGCTCGTCGACGACCAGCGCGAGCACGCGGTCGCGGTGTCCTTCGGGCCAAGCTCGGGCGATCTCCGGCCTGCCAGACCGCAGAGGCGGCTCCCCGCGCGGCGCCCGGCCCTGGTCTGACCAACGGGCGCCATCCAAAAGACCTCCTCAGCGGCCAGACTGAAGGCGGGTGAACAGGCGACGAGCCCGCGGCCGGTGGGCCGGCGTCCGAGGGCGACGGCGAGGAGGGCCGGATCGAGGTCGGCCCGATGGGTGCCGGCGCGGCGCCGAGGGCGGCCCCGACACGCGAAGAGGCCGGAGCTCAGCGCGGCAACCGCCCCAGGCTCCGGCCTCACATGCTGTACGCGGTACGGGATTCGAACCCATGGCCTTCGGCTCCGGAGGCCGACGCTCTATCCATCTGAGCTAACCGCGCAGAGGTCGCGTTGCGTAGCACCGCCGAGCCGGGAGTGTCAACCTCGGCGGCGGCTTCGATCGGTGGCTACAGGCGCGCCGGTGAGCGGCGGCGCTGGCGAGACCTGGCCCGTGCCGCCGCTCGGCGGACCGGTGTCGCCGGCCAGAAGCCGCGGGTGGTTCAGCCCATGGCCCATCACCTCGACCTCGCGGCCGTCGGTCAGCGCGCAGACGGTCCGCTCGACGCCGCTGATGCGCTCCTCGACCACGATGCCGTCGATCCCCAACGGCGCCTCTCGTCTCACGAATCGCGAAACCACGCTCTGACATCCGGCGGGGCGACCGCAGCCGCCGCGTGGGCACAAGCTGCGCAACACCCGCGTCTTCCGCTGGCGTTCAGCCCGCGCGCCCGCTACTTTGTCCGCCATGGAATCACGACGCCCACTTCCTCTTCTTTGCAGCCTGCTGCTCCTCACCGCCGCGCTGGTCTCGTGCGAGCCGACGGTGAAAGAGGCTGACGAATCCAACATAACCCCCGACGTCGGGTTCACGGACGTGCCGGTGGTCGTCCCCGACGTGATCGTCACGCCGGACACGAAGCCAGACACCCCAGACGTCACGCCGGACACGCCCGACGTCACGCCCGACACCCCAGACGGCGACGCCGAGCCCACCGACACCGAGCCGGCCGAGATCGCGCCCGACGTCTCGACGCCAGACGTCTCCAAGGCCGACGTCCCCTGCGTGCCCGACTGCAACGGGCGCATCTGCGGGCCCGACGGCTGCGGCAGCTTGTGCGGATTCTGCTCGCACCCGCAGGTCTGTAACGAGTTCGGCCAGTGCATCGCGATCTGCGTCAAGCAGTGCGATGGCCGCGACTGCGGCTCGGACGGCTGCGGTGGCTACTGCGGCGAGTGCACGTCCGAGCTGGTGTGCGGCGAGGTCGACGGGCTCTGTCATGAAAAAGACTGCGTCCCGAACTGTGACGACAAGGTCTGCGGCACCGACGGCTGCGGCAGCACCTGCGGGGACTGCGCGGCGCCGAAGATCTGCGATTTCGGCGCGTGCATCCTGGGCCCGTGCGGGACGGTCACCGCCCAGGGCGAGTGCCAGGGCAACTCCGCGGTGTGGTGCGAGAACTCGACGAAGCTGATGGAAAACGACTGCTCACAGGCGCCGAACCACAAGTGCACCTACGACCCGAACGCGAAGAAATACCAGTGCTCCGATAAGGGGCCCTGCGTCCCGAGCTGCGAGGGCAAGCTCTGCGGCGATGACGGGTGCGGCAGCATCTGTCCACCGGGTTGCTCGACGGGCTGGGCGTGCGCGGCCGGAACCTGCAA
>CAZNZH010000036.1:2469-5297 GCA_964577445.1 uncultured Myxococcales bacterium | reverse complement strand
GGGCGACACCCTGTGGTTTTGCGCCAGCAAGGTGCTGTATTCCCTCGACTGCACCCAGACCGGTGAGAAGTGCAAGTGGGACCAGAGCGCGCTGGCCTTCGACTGTCAGTGAGGCGGGCGTGAGCGAGAGACCTGACGGCGGACTGGGCATCGCGGTGCTGACGATCTCCGACACGCGCGTGGAGGCGACCGACACGTCGGGGCGCCTGCTGGTGGAGCGCGCCGAGGCGGCCGGGCATCGGGTGGTGCACAAGCGCATCGTCGCCGATGAGACGAGCGCTATCGGCGCGGCGTTCGAGGCCTTCATCGACGACGAGGCCGTCGACGTGGTGCTGGCGACGGGCGGCACGGGCATCACCCTGCGCGACGTGACCCCCGAGGTCGTCGAAGCGGTCTGTGACAAGATGATCCCGGGCTTTGGCGAGCTCTTCCGCTGGCTGAGCTTTCGCGAGATCGGGGCCTCGGCGATCCAGTCGCGCGCGACGGCCGGGCTGGCCCGAGGGACGCTGATCTTCGCCCTGCCGGGCTCGACCGGCGCGTGCCGGACGGCGTGGGATGAGATCCTGCTCACCCAGCTCGACGCCAGCCATCGCCCCTGCAACTTCGCCGGCCTGCTCCCCCGGACACGCTGACAGCGCCTGGGGAATCGAGGGATCTCGGGCGGGCGTCTCGGGCGGACGCCGCTGCGACGGTCAGGCGCGCAGCAGCTCGTGGATGACGCGCAGGGCCGGGACCTCGCGGCAGATGACCGAGACCGCCATGATGATGGGCACCGAGATGAAGGCGCCGGCGACGCCCCACAAGAAGCCCCAGAACAAGAGCGCGAAGAGCACCGCGAAGAAGTTCAGGTTGAGGCTGTCGCCAAAGAGCTTGGGCTCGATGAGGTTCCCGAAGAGGAAGGGCACCGAGATGATCGAGACGGTGCCGACCACGGCGAAGCCGGTGCTGTGCCCGTGGAGCAGCCAGAGGATGACGACACCGGGGGCGGCCGCGAGCGCTGGGCCGACCGTGGGGATGTAGTTGAGCAGGAAGCCCAAAAAGCCCCAGAGCACGGCGAAGTCGACGCCGAAGATGGTCAACACCGCGAAGAGGGACACGCCGAAGGCGACCGAGAGGCCGGTCTTGAGCGCCATGTAGGTCTGGATGCCGGCGTCGATGGCCGAGATGACCCGCGCGGTGTCCTCGCTGCGGCCGGTAGCGCTCCCCGCGGCGCGACGCAGGCGCTCGTCGACGCTCTTGCGCGCGATGATGAGGGCCACGGTGATGAGCAGGACCAGGGTAAAGCTCGCGAGGCCGCCCACGCTGGCGCGGGCGATGGAGCCGATGCTGTTGAGCATCGAATCGACCGGGAAGAGCTGGCTCCAAAAGGCGGTGTCGCTGACGCGGAAGCGCTCTGCGATCTCCTGGGGCAAGGCCAGGCCCTCGAGGTAGCCCTGCATCAGCTCGAGGTATTGGGGCACGCGGTCGCGGAACTGCTCCAGGGTGCCGACGACGACGGCGACCATCGTGCCCATGGTCACGAAGATGAGCCCGACGACCGTGAGGGCGCCGAGCCAGCGTGGGACACGAAAGCGCTCGAGGGCGCGCACGAGCGGCTCGACGGCGAACGCGGCCAGCAGCGCGACGGCGAAGGGCAGGATGACCGGGCGCGCCATCGCCAGCGCGGCGCCGAAGCCAAGGGCGACGGCGGCGCCCAACAGCGCGGTGTTGAGCTTGAGGAGCTGGTGGTCGGTCACGGTCTGGCGCTCCGGTTGGGCGCAACTTGCGCTCGGTCATCGGGGGCTGTCAATCCAGAGCCCGAGTCAGCACGCCGCCCAAGATCTCGGCCAGGGCGCCGGGGGCGTCTACGTGGACCCAGTGCCCCGAGTCCGGGAGGTGGCGCACCTCGACGGAGCCCGACCGCGCGCGCTCGGCGCGCCGCCGATCGCCCGCGCTGAAACGCCCGCCCTGCCCCGCGATGAGCAAGCCCACGCGCAGCCCGGGGCGTGGCGACTCCACGACCTCCCACAGGTCCGCCACGAGATACTCCGCGACCATGGCGTCGATGGCGTCCACGTCGAAGCGCCAGCGGTAGCCGCCGCCTGTCGCCTCGAGGTTCGTCGTCATCCACCGGCCGACCGCCGCCGACACGCCGAAGCGCGCCAGGGCCTCCACGACGTCTTCGCGCCGGGCCACGGGCATCGCGATCTCGCGCAACGCCCCCAGCACCTTGCCGACGGCGTCCGCCCCGGACGCGGCCCGCGACGGACCCGCCACGGGGCCCGGAGGCGCGTCCAGCGCCCACACCTCGCGGAGCCCGGCGCCGAAATCGCGCGCGAAGGCCAGGGCGACCTTGCCGCCGTAGGAGTGGCCGATACACACCGACGGCGCGGGGTCGAAGCGCTGAGCCAACACCGCGAGATCCGCAGCACAGCTCGCCACGGTGTGTGGCGGGGGCGCGCCGCCGCTCCGGCCGTGGTTTCGGAGATCGGGCAGCACGATGCGCCAGCTCGGGTGCGCCGCAACAACCCCGCGCGCAAATGACCGCCAGTTATTACCAGCCCCCAAGATGCCATGCAGCATGAACGCGGTCGCCCGGGGCGCGCTCCCCGGTGCCTTGACCTCCGTCGTCGCCAGCTCGAACTCCACATGCTCCTCCGCGTCCTGTGATAACTACCACGAGGCTACGTCCGCGGGACGTCGGACGCCCTGAATCCACCGCCGATGGGCGACCCGCTCGCACAGGAATGCCGATTGCGCCGCTCCTCGCTCTTCGCTGTCCACCTCATCGTCCTCTTCGACATGATCGGTTTCGGCGTGCTGCTGCCGCTGCTGCCCTATGTGGCGCT
>CAZNZH010000036.1:675-2459 GCA_964577445.1 uncultured Myxococcales bacterium | reverse complement strand
AAGAAGTTCGATGTCGGCACGGTCGCGGCCTTGGGCGTCGGCGTCGGCGCCATCCTCAGCGCGTATAGCATCGCCCAGCTCGTCGGCGCCCCGATCTGGGGACGCCTGTCCGACCGCGTCGGCCGCCGCCCGGTGCTCCTGGCCACCCTGGTCGGATCCACGATCTCCCTGACGGCGACTGGGTTTTCTGACAGCCTCGCCACCCTGCTCGTCGCCCGGGCCCTGGCCGGGCTCTTCGCCGGCAGCCTCTCCACAGCGCAGGCCGCCGTAGCCGACGTCAGCGCCCCCGAAGATCGCGCGCGCTCCCTGGGGATGTTGGGCGCGACCATCGGGGTGGGCTTCATCTTCGGGCCGGCCCTCGGCGGGTTTCTGTCCGTCTGGGGCTTCGCGACGACCTGCTTCATCACCGCCGGCCTCGCTCTGGCGAACCTCATCTTCGCCTTGTTCGTCCTCGACGAGACCCGGCCGAGCGCGGCCCCCGTCCAAGCGCGCCCCCTCTTCGCCCGCCCGCGCGTCTCCCCCCACCTGGCGCGCCTCTTGGCGTCGATGTTCCTCGCGATGCTCGCCTTCGTCGCCCTCGAGACCACCTTCCCGCTGGTCGCCGAGTCCCGATTCGGCATCACCGGGCGCGGCATGAGCGCGATCTTCGCCGGCCTCGGCGTCGTCATCATCATCGTCCAGGGCGGCCTGGTGGGCCGCCTCACGCGCCGCTTCGGCAGCCGCCGCTTGGCCCTCGGGGGCGCTGCGCTCATGGGCCTCGCGTCCGTCGGCGTCGGCTTCACCCCCACGCTCTGGCCCATCCTGGTGCTGGTCGGCCTGCTCGCCGCCGGCCAGGGGCTGGTCCGCCCATCGCTGGCCGCGCTGGTGTCGCTGTCTGAGGGCAGCCACCGCCAGGGCGCTGTCTTGGGCCTCGGCCAGAGCATGGGCGCCGCCGCGCGCACCATCGGTCCCTTGGCGGCAGGCTGGCTCTACGACCGCGCCGAGGCCGCCCCCTACGTCGCGGCGGGCGCGGCGTCCCTGGTCGTGGTCGCCCTGCTGAGCGGGCTCAACCAGGCGCCGCCCGAGTGACCGCGCGGCGCGCCCGCGGTCCCGCCCGTAGCGCGCGAGCACCCACGAGCCCGCCCCCAGCCGCCCCGCGATTGCGCCGGTTCAGCGCCTGCTGCACACTCGTGCCATCCCTTGGCGGGAGCACCGTGCGTCTACGAATCCGATGGATCGGCCTACTGCTTTGCTTGGTCAGCGTCAGCGCGACCGCGGCCGTGCCCTGGGTGTCCATCGACGTCGACGAAGCCGCCCGCCGCGCCGCCTCCGACCACAAGCGCGTGATGGTCTATCTCGGCGCGAGCTGGTGCGGCGCCTGCCGCAAGCTCGAAGCGGACGTCTTCGACAGCGCTGACGGCGACAGGCTGGCCGACGACTTCGTCCTGCTGCGCTTCGACGCGGACGCCGACGCGGCGCGGCCGGTGCGCGACCGCTACCATGTGCGAGGCCTGCCGACGGTGCTGATCCTGGGCGAGGGCGCCGCGGAGGTCGGGCGCATCGTCGGGTTCAGCGACAAGGCGACCTGGATGGCGCGTTTGGACGGCCTGCGCCGCCCGGACCGGGGCGACGGCGGCGGCATCAGCCTCCGCGCATCTATTCCCGCCCGGTAGCATCACACCCGGTAGCAATCGGCGCGCAGCGGTGCTAGACGGCGCGCCCCCGTACTCCGTATCGTGGGGGTGACCGTGCCCACGCCCCGCTCAGGTGAGAGACCATGACGCGATTCAACGCCACCTTCCGCG
>CAZNZH010000036.1:0-665 GCA_964577445.1 uncultured Myxococcales bacterium | reverse complement strand
CTGTGGGCTCGTCATATTCATAGTGGGCGTTGTTTCCTTCCGCGCCGCCGTCGTCAGCCTCGCCCTCGCCGGCTGCGCGGACGGTGGGCTGGTGCTGCCGGCGGCCGACGCTCCCGACAGCCCGGATATCCTCAGCGATATCCCGCTCGCGGTCATCGACGCGGCGCCCGAGATCCTCGCCGAGATCGAGGTCACCGCGGACGACGCCGAGACCACCGACACCCCGGTCACCACGGCTTGCCCGGGGGGATTTCAGTGCCCCTGCGAGCTGAACAGCCAGTGCTTCAGCGATTTCTGCGCCCCCGGCCCCCAGGGCCTCGAGTGCTCCAAGCCCTGCGAACATGAGTGCCCGTCGGGCTACAGTTGCCGCCCGGTCAGCACCTCCAAGGGCGACCCGACCTTCATCTGCGTGTACGATCACGTGTTCTTCTGCTGGCCTTGCCAATCCAACAGCGACTGCGCGCCGGCGCTGGTGGAGGGCTCGCCCCACCGCTGCCTGCCCGGCGCCGACCCGGCCAGCGGGTCCTTCTGCGCCACGGCCTGCGGTCAGGCCGCCGACTGCCCGCCGGGCGCCGCGTGCGTCGGAAACGACGGGGGCGCGGGCGGCCACTGCCAGCCCCAGGTCGGCGAGTGCGCCTGCTCGCAGCCGGCCAAGGACGCCGAGG
>CAZNZH010000035.1:1065-15067 GCA_964577445.1 uncultured Myxococcales bacterium | reverse complement strand
CTCGCGGGCGGCGCTGGGGTCACCGGAGCGAATCAGCGCCTCGGCGAGCCCGCCCAGGGCGTCACGGTCGCCCGACCTGGCGACCAGCGCGGCCTCGAAGGCGTCGCGTGCCACCGCCGGGAGGCCCATGGCGAGCGCCGCCTCACCGCGCCAGAGCTGCGCGTCGTAGCCTTCGACCCCAGACAGGATCGCGAGGGCCTCGGCCGCGCCCGCGTCGCGAAGGACGGCGCGGGCCCGCGCCACCGGGTCGGCGACCGGCGGCGCGCTCAAGCTCAGCTTGCCGGCCCGCGCCATGTTCATCTGCACCAGGGCCGCGTGGCGGTAGAGCAGCTCGCGGGCGGGGGCGATGGCCAGCGCCTCGCGAAAGGCGCTGAGCGCGCGTGGGCCGTCGCGCATGACCGCGCGTGTGGCGGCCAGGGCGTACCAGAGCGTGACGTCGCGCGGCGAGGTCGCCAGCTCCTCGGCGTAGGCGGCGGCGGCCTCGCCGAATCGCTGCGCGAGGTAGGCGGCGTCGCCAGCGCGGGCGGCGTCGGTCGCGGGCACCTCGGCGGCCCCCGCGGTCGCCGACGTGGCGACGAGCAGGGCCAGGGCGAGCAGGGCGGGGCGGGACGCGTTCACGCGATCGATCTTCGCACGGAGCGGCGGGCCGGGCCAGAACGGCGTCGCGGGGGCGCAGCCGAACGCCGCCCCGGGGCCGCGCCGACGCGCACCTCGTGGTTGCCGCGTCCAAGTGGCGGCGCCTATGATGCCGCGGCGTCCGGTCATGGGCGTCCTGCCAGGAGCTATCTTTGATCCTCCCCGACGCGCGCGGACACTTCGGAGTCTTCGGCGGGCGCTACGTCTCCGAGACGCTCATGCCCTGTCTGCTCGAGCTGGAGCGCGCCTACCGGGCGGTCGTGCCCACGGCGGCCTTTCAGCGCGAGCTGCTCGACCTGCTGACCCACTACGTCGGCCGGCCCTCGCCGCTCTACCTCGCCGAGCGCCTCACCCAGCACGCGGGCGGCGCCAAGATCTGGCTGAAGCGCGAGGACCTGAACCACACGGGCGCGCACAAGATCAACAACTGCATCGGCCAGGCGCTGCTGGCGCGCCACGTCGGCAAGCGGCGCATCATCGCCGAGACCGGCGCCGGGCAGCACGGGGTCGCGACGGCCACGGTCGCCGCCCGCTTCGGGATGGACTGCGTCGTCTACATGGGCGAGGAGGACATCGCGCGCCAGCGCTTGAACGTCTTCAGGATGAAGCTGCTGGGCACCGAGGTGCGGCCGGTGAGCTCGGGCTCGCGCACGCTCAAAGACGCGATGAACGAGGCCATGCGCGACTGGGTGGCGCGGCCCGACGACACGTTCTACGTCATCGGCTCCGCCGCCGGCCCGCACCCCTACCCGGAGATGGTCCGGGAGTTTCAGTGCGTCATCGGCCGCGAGGCCATCGGGCAGTGCCAAGAGCGCATCGGCCGCATGCCCGACGCCCTGGTGGCCTGCGTCGGCGGCGGCTCCAACGCCATCGGGCTCTTTCACCCCTTCCTGGACGCGACGGTGGGCGGAAAGCCCGTGCGCATGGTCGGGGTCGAGGCGGCCGGCCACGGCATCGCCACCGGGCGGCACGCGGCGACCTTGTGCGCCGGGCAGGTCGGCGTCTTGCACGGCGCCAAGAGCTATCTCCTGCAAGACGAGGCCGGGCAGATCCTCGAGACCCACAGCATCTCCGCGGGCCTGGACTACCCGGGCGTCGGCCCTGAGCACTCGTGGCTCAAGGAGAGCGGGCGCGTGCAGTACGTGAGCGTGACCGACGATGAGGCGCTGGCCGCCTTTGAGACCCTGTGTAAGCTCGAGGGCATCATCCCGGCGCTCGAGTCGAGCCACGCGGTGGCCCACGGCATCATCGAGGCGCGAGCGCTGGGCCCGGACGCGCACGTCGTCATCAACCTCAGCGGCCGCGGCGACAAAGACACCCACACCGTGGCCAGCGCGCTGGGGGTGGAGGTATGAGCGGCGACCCGGCCAGCGGCAACGACTGGGAGCGCGCAGGCGGCGAGGCGGTGATGCGCCCGGTGATGACGGATTTTGTCGGCCGGCTCTTTGAGGATGTGATGATCGGCTTCATGTTCGAGGGTCACTCGCGAAAGCGCATCACCGAGATGGAGTTCCGGCTGGCCTCCGCGCAGCTCGGCGGGCCGTACGCGTACACCGGGCGCGACCTCGCCGAGGTGCACCGGCGGCTGCCCATCATGGGCGGCCAGTTCCTCCGGCGCCGACAGATCCTCATCAACACCCTGCGCGACCACGGGGTGCACCCCGGCGTGACCGAGCGCTGGCTGGTGCACGTCGACGCGCTGCGCGACCAGATCATGGGCTCCGGGTCGATCGAGCACTGCAATCACGCCGAGCAGGGCGAGCGGATGGCGGGGCGCCTGCCGGGGGAGAAGGCGAAGGGATGAGGGGCCTGCTCGTCTCGCTGCTGTGCCTCTGCGCGCCGGGTGCGCTGGCCGCGGAGCTGGTCTTCGACGACCCGGCCGGCGACGACTTCGGGGCGGGCGCGGTCGTCTATCCGACCGATCCCGTCTACATCCCCGGGAGCTTCGATCTCCGCCGCCTCGTGCTCCGCGACCTCGGCGACGCGGTCGAGATCCAGGTGCAGTTTGAGGGCGCGATTCAGGACCCCTGGGACTCGCGGGCCTGGGGCGGAAACGGCTTCTCGCTCCAAATGGTCCAGGTCTACCTCGACACCGCGCCCGACCAGGGCTTCACCGAGGCGCTGCCGGGCCTTCACGCGGGATTCGCCCCAGCCGACGCCTGGGATCGCGTCGTCCTCATCGCCCCCCAGGGCGCCCCGAGGCTGCGCGCCGAGATCGATCAGCGGGCCGGCGCGATGCAGGCGGCGATCGTGCTGCCGCGCAAGGTGAGCGCCACCGAGCGGGGCCTGGTGGCGGTGGTCGATCGCAGAGCACTCGGTGGCGCGCTCTCGCCCCGCTGGGGGGTGCAGGCGGCCGTCGCGTCCAGCGAGCCCTTCCCTGAAGCCGGCAACCTCATGGCGCGGCGGGTCAACGAGACGGCGGGCGCGCACCGCTTCGGCGGCGGCCGGGACGACGACTGCGACCCGAACGTCATCGACATCCTGACCCTCGCGGCCACCGGCGCGCCCGAGGAGGTGGCCGCCCAAAAGGCCGCGCTGGCCTACGAGTGTGGGCCCGGCCAGACCGTGGTGCGCGCGGCGATCCTGCCCATGATCCGTCGCGAGGCGCTGCCGGCCCCCGCGAGAGCGGCCCCGCCTGCCAAGGCCCGGACCCCGGCGAGGTCCCCCGCTCAGACCTCCGCCCCCGCGAGGACGCCGCCGCCGGCGAGCCCGCCCGCTCAGCCCGAGTAGGCGCGGAGCGTCAGCGCGGCCACCGTCTCGCCGCCCGCAGCGCGCGACAGCGAGATCGAGCCGCCCATCCGCTCGGCCAGGGCTTTGGCGAGGGTCAGCCCCAGCCCCAGGTTCGCCGGGCCGCGACCGCAGCTCACGAAGGGGTCGAAGAGCCGGGCCGGGTCCGAGTCCGGGAGCCCCGGGCCGAGATCCACCACCCGAAAACACACGCCATCCTCGCCGGCCGCGGCCAGCTCGACCCAGACGGGGTGCGCGGGCGAGGCCTCGAGCGCGTTGGCGATGAGCTGACCCAGCGCCCGCTCAAGGTCGCGCCTTGACCCGCAGATGGCAGCACAGCCCGAGATCTGGAGCTGCACGTCCGATCTCGCCCGGCCCAGGCGCTCCGACGCGCCAGCCGCCGCCGCCGCCAGGGCCGCCCCACCGTCGACGCCGCCCGGGTCGTCGCTCGAGCCGCCGCCGAACTCACCGATGGCGCTCACGATGCGCCCGATACGCGCCGCCCCCGCCCGCGCGTCCGCCAGCGCTGAGGTGAGCTCGTCGCGCAGCGCATTCGCCCGCTCCG
This sequence comes from uncultured Myxococcales bacterium, assembly GCA_964577445.1. Lineage (GTDB taxonomy): Bacteria > Myxococcota_A > UBA9042 > PHBI01 > JACKFB01 > JACKFB01. The sequence goes on along the minus strand of CAZNZH010000035.1, from coordinate 11,139 downwards.
CGTCGGGGCCTCCAGGTCCTGCCAGCGCGGCCAGCGCCAGCCCATCCGCCTCGGCGTGCCCCAGGTTCTGCGTGATGATCCCCAGGGGATTGTTGATCTCGTGAGCCAACCCCGCCGCGAGGTGCGCCAGGGACGCGACGCTCTCGGCCTGCGCCGTCCGCTGCTGCTCGGCGGCCAGAGCGTCCACCGACCCCCGCAGCGCGCGATGGGCCTGTCGCATCTCCGCGTGAAGCCGCGCCACGTTGCGCGCGATGGCCTCGCGCTCCGTCACGTCCTCGAAGACCAGCACCGCCCCGCCGTCGGGCAGCCCGTGTGAGCGCTCCTCGAGCTGCCGCCCGGCCAACCGCTCGCTGTCGAAGACCCGCGGGCGCTCTAGCGGCGCCGCCAGCGGGCAGCCCTGGCTCCGGTGATGCGGCCACAGCTCACAGCAGCGCTGCTCCGGGAGCCGCCGGATGTCCTGCGCGACCATGGCCGCCAGCGCCCGATTGGCCCGCCTGACCCGCCCACCGGGGGAGATGACGGCGATCCCCTCGCGGATGGCGTCGAAGCTGCCCTCCCAGTCCCGCTTGGCGCGCTCGATGAACGCGAAGCGGTCCGTGGGCTGGGCCGCGGCCTGGGGATCGCGCGCGGGCGCTGGCTCGTCGTCGCTCATGGTCGTCGCCTCCCCAGGTAGGCTACGGGCAGCGTCGCCACGCGGCCAGACAATGGAGCAGCGGCTGGCCGGCCGGGCGCGTTTTCAGGGCCGCGGGCGCGTTGTACGGTGGGGACGCAATGGACGCTTCCCCCATCGGTGACGAGGCCCTGGAGGCCCTGGCGGAGCGCGTGTCGCGCCGCTTTCGGCTGGTGAGCGCCCGCGCGCCGCGAGAGGTCTGCCGGCGCGTGCTCGACCTGATGCAGGGGGTGCACCAGGCCGTGCACGGCGAGCCGCAGGCGACCGTGCGCACGCGAATTGCCCTGATGCGGGCGTTGGAGTCGGTGGACGCGGAGCTGGCCGGGCGCACGGCCTTCGAGCCCACCTTTTATCGCGACGGCCGGTTGGCGGTGATGCGCGCCTACGACCCCATCCGCATCCGTGAGAAGATCGACGACCGCCGCGTGCGGCAGCACCTGGAGCGGTACGGGGCGCGGGCTCAGCGCGCGGAGGACCGGATGCGCTGGTTCTACGTGCGGGCGGGTTTGGAGGTGGACGCCAAGCCCGCCGCCAGAGCCTGGGACGAGCCCTACGCCGCGCTACAAGGGAACTACGAGCTGCTCTGGGGCAGTGTGGCCCGGCGCTGATGGACGGCGGGGCCTCCACGGGGGCTTGGAACGACGGAGGGATCGACGATGGAACGGCTGGAGAGCTTTCTGGGTGGTCGCTGGAGCGCGGGCGCTGGCAGCGGCGCGACGCTGGTCAACCCCGCCACGGAGGAGGCGCTGGCTTCGGCGAGCAGCGACGGGCTGGATCTCGGGCTGGCGCTTGAGCACGGCCGCCGGGTGGGTGGCCCGGCGCTGCGAGCCATGACCTTCGCCGAGCGGGGCGCGATGCTCGGCGCGCTGTCGGAGGCGGTGGTCTCGGCGCGAAACACGCTGCTGGACCTGTCGATGCTCAACAACGGGTGCACGCGCTCGGACGCCAAGTTCGACGTCGACGGGGCGTCTTTTACCCTGACGGCGTATGCGGAATTGGGCGCTCAGCTCGGAAACCGGCGCTACCTCGTGGACGGCGAGGCGGTCGAGCTGGTGCGCTCGCGTCGCCTCGGCGGGCTGCACATCAAGGTCCCGCGTCCGGGCGTGGCCGTGCACATCAACGCGTACAACTTCCCGGCGTGGGGGCTGTGCGAGAAGCTCGCGGTGGCGCTGCTGGCGGGCGTGCCGGTGCTGACGAAGCCGGCGACCTCGACCGCGCTCACCGCCCACGCCTTGGCGCGCGCGTTGGTGGCGACCGGGGCCATGCCCGCGGGGGCGTTCAGCTTCTTGGCAGGCGCGGCCGGTGATCTGGTCGACCACCTGAGCTACGGCGACGTGCTGGCCTTTACGGGCTCGAGTCAGACCGGGCGGACGCTGCGCGCGGCGCCGACCCTGGTGGCCGCCAACGTGCCGGTGAACGTGGAGGCCGACAGCGTCAACGCGGCGGTGCTGGGGCCCGACGTGGCGCCCGGGGACGCGGCGTGGGACCTGATGGTGCGCGACGTGTTCCGCGACATCAGCCAGAAGACCGGGCAGAAGTGCACGGCGATTCGGCGCGTGCTCGTGCCCGAGGCCCACGCGGCGGCGATGACCGAGGCGCTGGTCGGGGAGGCGGGGCGGCTGCGCATAGGCGACCCGCGGGAAGACGGCGTGCGGATGGGGCCGCTGGTCAGTGGGCGGCAGCGCGACGATGTGTTGGCGGGCATCGGGCGCTTCGCCGAGCACCTGGTGCGGGCGTGCGGGCGGGGGCGGCCGGCGGCGCCTTCGGGGGTGTCGGGCGAGCGCGGGTACTTCGTGGACGCCCATGTGTTTCAGGCCCGCGACACGGCGGCCTCCCACGCGGTGAGCTGCGCACACGACGAGGAGATCTTCGGGCCGGTGGCGACGGTGCTGCCCTATGGCGGGACGGTGGCTGAGGCGACGGCGCTGGTCGCGCGCGGTCGCGGCAGCCTCGTGACGTCGATTTACAGCGAGGACCGGGAGATCTGCCGGGAGTTCGTGCTCGGGGCGGCGGCGTGGAACGGGCGGGTGAACATCGGCAGCGCCAAGGTGGCCGAGGTGGCGCCTGGGCCGGGCACGGTGCTGCCCGAGCTGGTGCACGGCGGGCCGGGTCGGGCCGGTGGCGGCGAGGAGCTGGGCGGGCTGCGCGGCCTGGACTTCTACATGCAGCGCTCGGCGGTCCAGGGCTACCGGCCGCTGCTGGAGAAGCTCTTCGACGGGGCCTGATCGTCGGCGCGGATAAGCTCATAGGCGGCGCGGCGTTCGAGGAGCAGCCCCTCGTTCGCCAGGACGCCGCGCCAGAGGAGCTCGAGCTGGCGCGCGGAGACGCGGGCCGGGGCGACGACGGTGACGCTCCGGTCGCCGAGGGTGGGCGGGCTGAAGATGAACGCGCGCTGTAGCGCACAGCTCACCAGGCGGGTGAGCGTGCGCAGCGGGACGGCGCTGAAGTCGACGTCGAAGGTCTCGCCCTGGCCCGCGGGGACGCAGGGGCGCGTGGCGGGCGCCTCGTCGCCGGCTCTCGCGGCGGCAAACCCGGCCGGCCAGCCCACGGCGGCGAGGGCCAGCACCAGCACCAGCAGCCGCACCGGGGCCAGCGCGGGCGACCCGCGGTAGCCTCTTCGCGTCACCTTCGGCCCCCTGCTATTCTGTGCGTCGGTCGATGAGCGCTCGTCATGTGTGACCTCATAGCCCGCGTGTGCCCCGGACCCAAGGATCGAGATGCAGCGATCTTCCACGCTCTTGCCCCTGGCGCTCGCGGGCCTGCTCGCGGCGTGTGCCTCCGACGGCCGCAAGAAAAACGGCGCCGTCTGCGCGGACCAGGAGGAGTGCGAGTCCGGGCTCTGCTACCGCGACCGGTGCTTGGAGCCGGACTCCGACGAGGAGCCGGACGGCCTCATCAACAGCGTCGAGGCGTTTCTGAACACCGACCCCTTCGCGCGCGACACCGACGGCGATGGGCTCGACGACGCCACCGAGGTGGGCAGCGATGTCTCTCACCCGCTCGACTCCGACGGCGACAACGACCCGGCGCTGAACACAAGCCACGACGCCCTCGAGAGCGCGCTGACCGACCGCGATCGCGACTGCATCAAAGACCAGGACGACCCGCACGACGACAGCGCGGAGAGCGATCTGGCGGTGGTCGCCGCGCTGGCGTGTCTTCACCGCGGCGTGTGCGCTGGCGCGACCATCACGGCGCTCTGTCAGGCGCCGCCTGCGGGTGACAGCGAACCGATCCTCACCTGCAGCTACGACCAGGTGCCTGGCTATGACGCGGCGCTGGAGCTGCGCTGCGACGGGCTGGACAACGACTGCGACGGGCAGACCGACGAGCTGATGACCTACCTGGACGTGGTGGCCGGCGCGGCGCGGGGCTTGGGCAAGCGCTGCTTTGGCGTCGGCGGCTGCGCGAGCGCGGAGGGGATCGTGCAGTGCGGGCCCGGCGAGCGCGCGATCTGCTCGGTAAACGCTGGCGGTACGAGCTTCGCGGGGGCGGCGGCCGAGATCCCGTGCAACAACAGGGACGACGACTGTAACGGGATCACCGACGACGGGATCGTCTGGGTGGGGCCGGACGGGGTCGCGGTCGACTACGGCGGGCTGTGCAGGGCGCCGGGCGTGTGCGGGCTCAGCGAGGGGCAGGTCGAGTGCGCCCCCGCCAGAGGGAGCGGGGTGTGCTCGACGGAGCCTGGCGGGTCCGACGACCAGAGCGCTCCCGAGACGTGCGACTCCGCGGACAACGACTGCGACGGGGAGACCGACGAGGGGCTCTTCTGGGTCGGCCCGGACGGGAGCACGGCAAGCGTCGGGGAGCCTTGCGGCGTGGGCGCCTGCGCAGGCGGCACGGTGGGCTGCGAGGGGGGGCAGGTGCGCTGCTCCACGGGGTCTCAAGGCACCAGCGGGACCGAAGCGTGCAACGGCATCGACGACGACTGCGACGGCGAGACCGACGAAGTGGAGGGGCTGGCGCTCTCGTGTCCGAACCTGGGCGTGTGCGCGGACCTGTCACCGAGCAGCGTCTTCTGCGTAGGCGATATCGTCGCCTGTTCGTACACCGGCGTGGTCGGCTACGAGTTCGAGACCGAGGTGAGCTGTAACGGGCTGGACGACGACTGCGACGGCGCGACGGACGAGGAGCTCGTCAGCCTCGACGGCCAGGCGTTGGGCGCGGCGTGCACGGGGAAGGGGATCTGCGTCGGGTCCACGGGCAAGGTCGAGTGCGACCCCGACCCGACGCCGGGCACGCGGCCGATGGCTGTGTGCGTGGTGGACGCTGGCGGGCAACCCGAGGTCTGTGACGGCATCGACAACGACTGCGACGGCTTGACCGACGACGGCGCCATCCCGCCGCCGGATGGAATCACCTGCTCGTTGCTGGGGGTCTGCGCGGCGTACGCGGGCTACCCGGTGGCCTGTCACGACGCCGAGTGGACCTGCGCGCACCTCGCGGACCCCGCCTACGAGGCCAAGGAGACCTCGTGCGATGGCCTGGACAATGACTGCGACGGGCTGGCCGACGGCGGGCTGGTCAAGCTCTTGTCGGGGGAGGTGACGTCGCGCGTCGACCTGCAGCCGCCGTCGCGAGCGCGCTTTGAGATAGCGGCCCCGCCCGACGGGAAGCCCGTGATGTTCGGCGGTGTCGCGGTCCTCGCCGGTGAGGGCGGGCAGGGGGCGACCGGGGTGACCTTGGCGGATACGTGGCGCTACGACCCCGAGACGGCGGCCTGGAGCGCGGTGGCGGTCGGGAGCATGGCGCCGCCAGCGCGGGCGGGTCACGCCACGGTGTGGGAGGGGAAGACCGCGCGCGTGCTGGTGCACGGGGGCGCGGCGCTGGCAGACGGCGGGGGACCGATCGCCGGGTTGAGCTCTGGGGTCGGCATCACGCCGCTGAGCGATCTTTGGGCCTTCGACCCGGTCGCGGGCACCTGGAGCGAGGCCTTGCAGGAGACGTCGGCGCTCGGAGGCGGTCGCCCCTCGCGGCGTTTTCACAGCCTCACCGCGCTCAGCGGCGGGCGCTTGGTCCTCCATGGCGGCATCCCGTCGGACGGGTTGGCGCAGACCCTCGTGGGGACGGTCTCGCTGGTCGGCGGGGCCGTGCGGGTCGTCTGGGACGTCGCCGCCTCGCAGGCCGCCGCTCGAAGCGGGCACGCCGCGGTCGCGTTGCCAAGCGGTGGCGTGGTCTTGGTCGCTGGCCAGACGGAGGCGCCTTTTGCCCAGTGGTGGTCTGGGAAACCCGGGGATCCCTGGGCGCCCTTTGGGGCCGCCGGTCCGGCGCCGCCGGGGCGAGTCGACGCCGGGCTGGCGATTCAGGATGGGGAGCTGGTGCTGGTCGGCGGCGCGTCGCTACAGGCGGGCCCGCTCTCAAGCGGCGCCGGGGTGCTGACCGACGTGTGGCGGCTGTCCATGGAGGGTGGGGGCTGGCTGGAGGAGACCGTCGAGTCGGGCCCGGCCGGCGCCGCGGGAGCAGGCGTCACCGTGGACGCGGACGACACGCTGCACGTGATCGGTGGGCTCGACGCGGGCGGGGTGACGCTGCGCTCAAGCCGGGCGCGGCCGAGCGCGGGGCCGTGGTCGCAGGCGCAGCGCTGGGCGGGCCCAGAGCCACGAGTGGGGGCGGCGCTGGTCGTGCGGCGGGACACCGGGGCGACGTGGCTCATCTCGGGTCATCGGCGCGCCGGGGCGTCGCCGCTTCAAGACGCGTGGCGCCTCAGCGTGGACGGGGCCGAGCCGGTGAGCGTCGTGAGCCCGCTGCCGCCGACCGCGGCGGATTTCGACAAGACGCGACCCGCGGTCGCCCACGGCGCCGCGATCTGGGACCCGGTGGGGCAACGGGTCTTGCTCTACGGCGGTGAGCTGCCCGCGGCCGGTGGGGCGTCGGCCGTGCTGTGGGCGCTGGACCCGGCGGCGAGCGTCTTCTCCAAGCCCGATGCGCAGGGTGACAAGCCGCCGGCCATCGCGCGCCCCGTCTTCTCGCTGGCGCCGGGCGGGACGCAGGCTTGGCTGGCCGGTGTCAGCGACGCCGGCGCGGTGGTGCTCTACCGGCTGACGCTCTCCACGCTGGCCTGGGTGGTCGTCTGGAGCAGCGACGACACCTCGGAGGGTCCGCTCGACGCGGTGGCGCTGGCCGGCGGGGCGATCGCCTCCGGGGTGCGGCTGGTGGCGCGCGACGCCGACGGTGCCCTGTCGGTGTGGCTCTACGACGGCGCGTGGTCCTCCGTCGGGGCGCCCGCCTCGCCGGCTCCGATCTGGTCGGCGGCGGCCTACGACGTCGTCAGCGCACGGGCGCTCTTGGTTCACGGGGCCGCGGGCGGCACAGTCGCGCTCACGGCGGTCGATCTCACCGCCGGCACCGCGTCACCCCTTGCGCCCGCAGGCCCTTGGCCGCTTTGGATCGACGGCACGGCCGCGGCGATCCACCCGGCAGCCGGCGTCCTGCTCTTCGGCGGAGCCCTGGCGCCCTCACTCCCCACGGCGGCCTTCGTCAGGCTGGTCGAGCCGTGCCCGTGATGTCCTTCACCCGGTCGACGAGCTCCGCCTCCACGGTGAGCGTCAGCACCTTGAGTCCGGCCGCCGAAGCGCCGGCTGGGGCCAGCGCGCCGATAAGCTCCGGGAGGCTGCGCTCTAGCGGCGTCGGCAGCCGCTCCATCCCGAAGATCCCGCAGGTGATGCGCGTGGCGCCCAAGCCCAAGCCGGCGGCCATGCCCTCGCGGGCCACCGCACAGGCGCGGTCGGTGCGGTGCTGCGCGCGCGGCCCGAGGCCGAGCAGCATCAGCTTCGGGTGACTCAGGCGCCCGCGGGTCGGGTAGAGCACCCGCTCGCCGGGATACCCGGTGAAAAAACCTTCGAGAAACCACCGGCTCAGCGCGCCGCAGAGCCGCCAATCCGCGAGCCCCGCGAGGCCTGATAGCGGCCTCTCATCGCTGAACACCGTGAGGACGAGGAGATCACCCGGGCAGTCGTCGAGGCGCCGCATCTCCGCCGGCTCAACGTCGATGCGGGCGCGGCGGCTCATGTCTGCGGCAGGGACGCGATTCGGTCGAGGATGCCGTTGATGAAGGCGCCGGAGTCTCGCGACCCATAGCGCTTGGCGATCTCGACGGCCTCGTTCAACGTGACCTTGGGCGGGATCTCCAGCATGTGCCGCAGCTCAAAGGTCGCCATCCGCAGGATGTTGCGGTCGACCAGCGCCATGCGGTTCACCTTCCAGTTGGTCGAGTACTGGCCGAGCAGCTCGTCGATGCTGTCCCGATGCTCGAGCACGCCGCGCACGAGGCCCTCCGCGAACCGCTGCACCTCGTCGTCGCCCCGCACGAGCAGCCCCACGTCCTCGTCATCGCTCGGCGGCTCCGCGGCTCGGCCGCGCATGTCCTCGATCGCCTCGTCGAGCGAGCGGTTGCCGAACTCGAAAGCGTAGAGCGTCTGCAGCGCCAGCTCGCGCGCCCGTCGTCGATTCCCCACGCCGCCTCACCCGTCCAGCGCGCTGAGCAGATTCACCATCTCGATCGCGGTCGTCGCGGCCTCGAAGCCCTTGTTGCCGGCCTTCGTGCCTGCCCGTTCCACGGCCTGCTCGATGGTGTCGGTGGTCAGGACGCCGAAGCCGACCGGGACACCGCTTTCGATGCTCGCCTGCGCGACGCCCTTCGACACCTCGGAGGCCACATAGTCAAAGTGCGGCGTCGAGCCGCGGATCACGCAGCCCAGCGCCACCACCGCGTCCACCTTGCCGCTTCTGCAGAGCTGCTGGACGACCAGAGGCACCTCGAACGCGCCCGGCACCCGCACGATGGTCACCGCGTCATCGGCCGCCCCGTGGCGGCGCAGGGCGTCCAGCGCGCCCTCGAGCAGCCGCTCGGTGATGAAGCTGTTCCAGCGGGTCACGACCACGCCAAAGCGCTGGCCGGTCGCGTCGAGTTTACCTTCCAAAGTGCGCATAGGGGCTTCCTCCCGGGGGGCGCCGGCTCATACCACAGCCGCCCGCTCGTATCATGTCCGATCGCTGCCGAAAGACCCGGGACGATCCCCTGGGAGCTCGCGTCCATGGTGTGGGTGCTCAGGACGGTGGGGTTGTGCCCGCGGAAGTGGAGGCCGCCGAAGGTCACGCCGGCGAAGGGCGAGGCATCCGGCGCGCTGGCGGGCGTCTCTTCTCGGCTGCCCGGGCGGCCCACAGCGGGGCACCGCGGTGATCGGCGTGATGAGCCGCGCCGCGGAGCGGGTGAAGGGGAGGGTGGCCCGCACCGCCGCGCCGGTCGGCGCCCAGCGTCGGTCCGCCGATGAGGCGTTGGCCGCCAGCGTGAGGGCAGCACGCGTCATAGAAATCCCGCCTTGCCCAGGGTCTCGAGATCCAGGCCGCCTGACCCCGCCGCGGCGCTGCGCTCGAGGCTCCGCCGTACATACTTGCCGATCATGTCGGTTTCGACGTTCACGGGGGCGCCGGCGGCCTTCCGGGTCAGGGTCGTGCGCGTCGCCGTGTGCGGGACGATGGCGGCGCTGATGCGCGCGCCTCGCAGGCTCGCGATGGTGAGGCTCACGCCGTCGATGGCGATGGAGCCTTTGTCGACCACCGTATCGAGCAGCGCGTCCGGGAGGTCCCAGGAGACGTCGAAGCCGTCGCCCACCGAGGCCACGCCCGCGACCTTCCCGACCGCGTCGACGTGCCCCTGAACCAGGTGTCCGCCCAGCCGATCGCCCAGCCGCAGTGCGCGCTCGAGGTGCACCGGCTGCCCCGGTCTGGCCGCGGCGAACGCGGTCCGGCGCAGGGTCTCCTCGCTGAGGTCGGCCGCGAATCGGCCGGTGCTGAGGGACACGACCGTGAGGCAGGCGCCGTCGACCGCGATGCTGTCGCCCAGCCGCACCTCGTCCAGCGGGAGCGCCGTGGCGATGGTCAGCCGGGCGCCGCGTTCGCGAGGCACCATGGCCTCGATGTGGCCGAGATCCTCGACGAGCCCCGTAAACATGTCAGCCCCCCTCCCGACGCTCACGGCGAACCGCGTCGATGCGCGCATCGTCGCCCACGCGGCTCAGCCCGTCGATGTCGAAGCGCGGCGCGTCGGCCATGGCGGAGAGCCCCAGCGGCCCCAGCCCCGCCAGGCCGTCCGCACCGACCAGCCGCGGCGCCACGTAGAGTCGGATGCGATCGACGCGGTCGGCCTTCACCAGCGCGCTCGCGAGGCCGCCGCCGCCCTCGACCAGCAGCGAGGTCACCGGCCGCGGCTGTAGCGCGCCGAGGGCGTCCATGAGCGCCGCGACGTCGACCTGCCTCGCGTCGCCCGCCGTGTCCGGCAGCGACAACAGCGTCGCCCCGCGCTCCGCCAGGGCCATCGCCGCCGGATGCGCCGCGGAGAGCGCCGTGGCCACGACCACGCCCACCGCGGCCGCGTCATCGAATAAGCGCGCGCTGGGCGGCAC
>CAZNZH010000035.1:0-1055 GCA_964577445.1 uncultured Myxococcales bacterium | reverse complement strand
GACCAGCACCCGCATCGGCTGCCCCCCGGGCGCCTCGGCGTCCCGCGCGGTGAGCTGCGGATCGTCAGCTAGCGCGGTGCCGCTGCCGACCATCACGGCGTCGTGGGCCGCCCGCATGGCGTGGACCTCCGCCCGCGCCTCTGGCCCGCTGACCCAGCGGCTGTCCCCGGTCGGCGCCGCGATGCGCCCGTCGAGGCTCTGCGCCAGCTTGCGCGTGACGAAGGGCCGCCCGGTCGTCACCCAGTGGCGAAAGACCTCGTTTTGCGCTTCGCATTCCGCGCTCAACACCCCGGAGCTCACGGTGAGACCAGCGCGCCTGAGCACCCCGACGCCGCCGCCCGTGACGTGCGGGTTGGGGTCGGTCGCGCCGACGACCACGCGGGCGATCCCAGCGTGGATCAGCGCCTCGGTGCAGGGCCCCGTGCGCCCGGTGTGGCAGCAGGGTTCGAGCGTGACGACCATGGTGGCGCCTCGGGCGGCCGCCCCAGCCGCGTCGAGCGCGACGATCTCGGCATGGGGACCACCGGCCCGCGCGTGAAAGCCCGTCGCGATAACCACCCCGTCGCGCACCACCACCGCGCCGACCATCGGGTTCGGGCTGGTCAGGCCCCGCCCACGCGCCGCCGCGTCGAGGGCCAGCCGCATCCACCGCTCCTCGTCGCTCACTTCCGCTGGCCCTGCGCCTCCTCCTCTTGGAAGCTGCGCAGCTCGGCCAGGAACTCTTCGACGTTGGAAAACGACTGGTAGACCGAGGCGTAGCGCACGTAGGCCACCGGGTCGCGCTCACGCAAAAACGCCAGCGCTCGGTCTCCGACCTCTTTGGACGTCACGGCGCGCTTGGGCAAGGCGGCGAACCGCCCCTCGAGCTGCTCGACGAACGCGATGAGATCGTCGAGCGGCACCGGCCGCTTCTTGCACGCCAAGCGCAGGCTCTGCAGCACCTTGTCGCGGCTGAAGGGCTCGGTCTGCCCGTCCTTCTTCAGCACGTCCGGGCGCGACTCCTCGACCTCTTCATAGGTCGTGAAGCGCTCCTGGCACGCCCCACACACGCGCCG
>CAZNZH010000034.1:0-15085 GCA_964577445.1 uncultured Myxococcales bacterium | reverse complement strand
ACCGGCGAAGGCCGCGGGCGCACCATCGGCGTGCCCACGGCGAACTTGCACACGGACGGCGGGCTGCTGCCGCCCAACGGCGTCTACGCGGCGTGGGCGATGCTGCCGGAGGGGCGGCAGCCGGCGGTCGTGAACGTCGGCGTGCGCCCCACCTTCGGCGAGACCGGGCCGGTGACGGTCGAGGCCCACCTCATCGGCTATCGCGGCGACCTCTACGGGCGAGAGCTGTCCCTCGCCATGGTGCACCGGCTGCGCGGCGAGACGCGCTTCCCGGATGTGGACGCGCTGGTGCGGCAGATAAAGCGCGACATCAAAGCCGCCAGGCGAGCGCTGGGCGTCGTCAAGTGATCGCGGCGGGGGCTCTCCGCTTGGGGCTGTTGGGACATCCGGTCGCCCACAGCGTCTCGCCCGCCATGCACGAGGCTGCGCTGCGCGCCTGCGATTTGGTAGGTGATTACTCGCTGTTTGACGTGCCGCCCGGCGGGCTGGCCCCCTACGTGGAGCGGCTGCGCACAGGCGACCTTCACGGGCTCAACGTCACCGTCCCGCATAAGGGCGAGGTGGTCGGGCTGTGCGACCGGCTGGCGCCTGAGGCGGCCCTGGCTGGGGCGGTCAACACGCTGGTGCGCGCCGATGACGGGGCGGTCGAGGGCCACAACACGGACATCGCCGGGTTGGTGTCGGCGCTGGAGCGCGCCTTCCCGGACACGCCGTGGCGGGGGCGCGGCGCGGCGGTGTTGGGCGCGGGCGGGGCAGGGCGGGCGGCGGTCTTGGCGGCCTTTCAGGCGGGTGCGGCCGAGGTGCGCGTGTGGAACCGGACCCCCGAGCGCGCCGAGCGCTTGGCCGGCGAGCTCGGAGCGCGGGTGAGCGGCGCGCTGCTGGCGAGCCGCGATATGGGCGGCGCGACCGCGGGCGTGGCGCTGGTCCTGCAAGCGACGACACGCGGGATGGCGACGACCCCAGGGGACGCGCCGTGGCTACAGGCCCGCGAAGAGGCCGAGGTCGCCCTTGAGCCCGTCGCGGCGGACGCGGCCGTGCTGGACCTGGTCTACCGGCCGCGCCAGACGCCCTGGGTCGCCGCGGCTCGGGGGCTCGGGCTCGCGGCGGATGACGGGCTCGAGATGCTGGTCCAGCAGGCGGCGTGGGCCTTCAGCCTGTGGACGAGACACGCGCCCGACCCCGCGGTCATGCGCGCCGCAGCGCAGCGCTCCCTCGGCGGGTGAGGCTCCGCAGCGCCCGCTGTAGCGCGGCGGCCTTGTGCTCGGTCTCCTCCCACTCGCGCTCGGGATCGCTGTCGGCCACGATGCCGCCGCCCGTCTGATAGAAGACCCGCCCGTCGGCCACCACGCAGGTCCGAATCAGGATGTCGAAGGTCGCCTTCCCGTCGGGGAAGACCAGGCCGAAGCTGCCCGTGTAGAAGCCCCGCCGGAGCCCCTCGACCCGCTCGATGCGGCTCATGGCGGCGATCTTGGGAGCGCCGGTGATGCTGCCACCGGGAAAGAGCGCGACCAGCGCTGCCGCCAGGTCCACATCGGGCCGCGCGACCGCGCGGACGTCGCTGACCAGGTGGTGCACCGTGGGCAAGGTCTGTAGCCCCGCCAGCTCACGGACCTCCACGCTGCCCGGCACCGCCACCCGCCCCAGGTCGTTTCGCACGAGGTCGACGATCATCACGTGCTCGGCTGCGTCTTTGGGGTCCGCGAGCAGCGCGGCGGCCAGCGCGCGGTCCTGTGCGGCGTCCACCCCTCGGGGGCGGGTCCCCTTGATGGGGAAGCTGTGCATCTCGCGGCGCTCGGGCTCCCAGGTCAGCAAGCACTCAGGCGACGCCGACGCGAGCCAGCGGCCACCGCCCAGGGCCCAGAGGGCGCCGAAGGAGGCCGGCGTCTCGCCGCGGAGCGCCCCATAGAGCCGCGGCGTGAGCGCCGGGGCCATCGGCGCCTCGAGCCGCCGCGCCACGTTCGCTTGGTAGAGGTCGCCCGCCCGGATGCCGGCGAGCACGTCCTCGACGGCGGCCCGGTGCTCCGCCCGGTCCATCCGCGAGCGCAGCGCTCCCGGCGGCCCCGCCGCCTCCGCCGGGGCCGCCTCCGCCAGCAGCCACGCCTCAAACCGCTCCGCGGAGGCCCGGTCCCGCCCCGACAGCCGCCAAGGCCCGTCCGGCCCGGGCGCCGACAGCCACGCCGGGTAGCGCGCCACCACCGCGTCGGGCAGCCGAGGGTCCTCGACGGCCGCCTCGGGCAGCCGCTCCAGCAGCCGCCCCGCGTCGTAGCTGAGCAACACAGCCCGCAGGCAGCCGTCCCCGCCCGACCCGAGCCGCCCGCGCAGCCACCCCTCAAGCCCCGGCTCGCCGATGTCGTCGGCCCGGACGACGTCTTCGCGGTCTGGCCACGCCGCGAACACATGGCCGCCAGGCACGCACCCGGCCGTGCTCGCGCCCGCCGCCGCCCCGTCGCCGCCGTCCGCCCACAGCGCGCGAGCCGCCGCAGCGTCGAACCGCTCGAAACAGCGCGCGGCCAGGGCCTCCGCACAGACCCCAGCCAGCCACGCCGGTTCAGACTCGAACAGGGCTACCTGTCTTCCTTCAGCAGCGCCTCAAGCTCGGCCTGGATGTTCTCGGTCGACTCCACGGACTCGCCGGCTGCCGCCGAGGGCAGCGCCGCGCGCGCCGCCGGCGCCACGCCCATCTTGGCCTTCAGCGCCGCCAACGCATCATCCTGCGCGGCCGGCATCGACTCCAGCGCCTTGAACTCGCTGTCCAACGGGTCGCCCATCACGTGCTGGCCGAGCTCGGTCGCCGCCTCGGCCTCGGCCTCCATGCGGTCGACCTTCTCCTCCATGCGCGCGAAGCTGTCGAAGGCCCCGGTGTCGTTCATCCCGGACATGGTGTCCTGGATGGTCTTCTGGGCCTCGGCGCGCTTCTGCCGCGCGATCAGCAGGTTCTTCTTGCGCTGCGCCTCTTGGATCTTCGCGTTGAGCTGGGTCAGCGCGTCCTTGAGCTGATCGGACGCCTGCTTTTGGAGTATCCACTGCTGCTGGAACTGCTCGGCCAACGCGTCGTGCTCGCCCTTTCGCTGAAGCGCCTGCGCGGCGAGGTCGTCGCGACCGGCCCGGATGGCCGTCATCGCCTTCTTCTCCCACTCCTGCGCGTTGCCGAGCTCTTGCTCGTACTGCCGCTTCAGGCGCTTCTCGTCCGCGATGGCGACCGCCACCATCTTCCGCGCCTCGAGGAACTGCCCCTTCATGTCGATGATGAGCTGGTTGAGGATCTTCTCGGGATCCTCCGACTTGCTGATAAGCGCGTTGATGTTCGACTTAATCAAGGTCGACATGCGCTGGAAGATGCTCATTGGGAAGCCTCCCCGTCTGCTGGGGCCTCGTGGAACCCCTTCAGGTCGCGGTAGTGGTCGCTGATCGCCAGGGCCATGCCTTCGATGGCCGCTTGGAACTCGTTCAGGTCGAGGTTTTCGGACTGGAGCGTCTCCGTCAGGATGACCGCGTCGCCTTCCAGCGCGTAGGCCCCCACGACCAGCGCGCTGGCGTTGAGTCGCAGCAGCTTCTCGTTGAGCTTGGCGCGGTCTGCGGCCGAGGCTGGCTGGGTCATGAGCTTCACGCGAAACAGCACGACCGGTGGCGCGTAGCGGACGACGATGTTGTCGATGTCGTCGAGCTCGTCGTGGACAATCCACATCCCCGGCTCGACGGACTCGTACTCGAGCCCGCTCTGCAAGAGGTAGCCGTCGATGATCTCTGGACTCTCCATGGGTCTCTCCGGAGCGTCAGGTGAGGGTCCCGCGGACCGCGCCCGCTGCGCGATTGAATCCACGGAGGATTCGGGGTAGCAAGGCGCCTCCCGGGCGTCAAGAGAGGCCCGAGATCCTTGAACGCGACACACGACCCAGGGCAGTCAATCATGGGCCGTAGCCTGCTCACCCTCCTGTTGGCCGTGGCCGCCCTCGCGGGCTGCGCCGACAAGATCAAGATCTTGAATGTCGTGCCGCGACTGACCTGGGTCGCGGTGGCGCCGCCGGTGGATGGTGTCGTCGAGATCACGATTTGGGTCAGCGACGCCGACGGCGACCCGGTGGATGTGGACGCGCGCTGGGCTACGGATCCCAAGGCGGCTGGCGTGCGCGGGGACACGCTCGTCATGGCGCCCGGCGGGCACGGGCTGGTCGGTCTGACCACCGAGGGGGGGCTCTTCGACCCCAACGGCGAGGCCCACGTGGTCCGCTGGGACGTCCGCGACGTGAACCCGACCGGCCCCATTCGCCTGCACTTCGTCCCCGATGACCTGGAAGCCGGGCCCGGTCAGGCCGTGCAGACGCCGGCCTTCACGCTCTCGGTGGGGCTCCCCGAGCCGGTCCCGGTCGAGGCGGACCCGACCGCCGAGCTGCCCAACGCTTGAGGCGGGTCCTCCGCCGCTGTCAAAGGCCGAGGCGCGGCGCGATCTCGTCGAGGAGCGCGCGGTAGGCCTTCGCGCCCGAGCACTGGGCGTCGTGACGAAAGATGGGGCGGCCCTCGACCTGCGCCTGGGAGAGCGTGGTGTTGACCGGGACCGCCGTGTCCAGCAGGTGCCGCCCGTAGCGCGACACGAGCGAGCCGTTGACCTTCTGATTGCGCGCGTCCACCCGCGTTCGCAGGATGCCCAGCACGCCCGGCGCGTGGCCCAGGGTCTCGTCGAGGGTCTCGAGCGTGTCGAAGATGTCGTCGACGCCTTCCAGCGCCAGCACGCTCATGTCGCAGGGCACCAGCGCCCAATCCGCCGCCATCAGCGCGTTGATGGTCAGGGAGCCGAGGTTCGGCGGGCAGTCGATGACGATGACGTCGAAGTGCGTCCGCGCCAGCTTCAGCGCAGAGCGCAGCAGCATCTCCTTGCCGATGCGCCCCGCCATGATCCCCTCGGTCGCGCCGAGCTCTTTGTCCGATGGGGTCACGTAGAGGCCGGGGATGTCGGTCGCCATCGCCAGCTCGAGGACGTCGCGCCGCTTGCCCAGGAGCACGCCGGACAGGGTCTCCGTCGCCACGCCGCGGAGCTCCGCGTGGAGTGCCGAGCCGCAGTGGCCCTGCGAGTCCATGTCGACCAGCAGCACGCGCTTGTCGTGAAGCAGCGCCAGCCCGGCGGCCAGGTTCACGGCGCTGGTGGTCTTTCCGACGCCGCCTTTGCGCGCGCACAGGGCGATGATGCTGGCGTGGCGGCTGCCGGGCTGAAGGCGCTCGTCGCCCATCACCAAGCGGCGAAGGGAGTCGGTGAAGAGGCTCGTCATGGCTAAGATCTCCCCGTGTTCAAAGGTCCGGCGCTGGCTCCGGGCCGCGATCGCGTCACGGTACTCGGAATAGCCAGTCCGACAAGTTCCTTGCCCACTGGCATCCCCCGACTATGCTGCGTCGTGCAGCGTCGACCGGGGAGGCCAGATGCTGCCGCTACGAGCGAAGCCTCGCTCCGCGTCACGGTGGGTAATGATGAGAGGACGGCTGACCTTGGTGATCGCGTGCGCTGCGGCGTGCGTGTCGGCGTGCGGAGACGACGCGCCCGCCCCACGCGCAGACGCGCCGCGGGTCGAGACGCCGCACCTCGCCACGGCGGAGCCCACCGGGGACGCGCCCTCGGCGGAACCGACGGAGCAGCAGCTCCCCGAGGAGGCGCACGCGGCGCGGGGGATGCTGGCGCGGCGGATTCGGGGGTTGAACGAGCGCTGGACCCAGCGCGAGCGAGGCCTGCTCGAGCACTACAAGGCGGACTTCCAGAAGGCCGTCGCCGCCTCGACCTGGTTCAAGAAGCTCCGCACGCGGACCTACGAGGCGCGCGGGTACTCGCTGCTCTTCAGTGACGGCGAGCGGCTTCAACCGCAGGCGACGGCGCTGCTGGAGGCGCTCGACGGGCTCGAGGCGCAGGCCGTCAACCCGGAGCCCTACAATCGCGCGGCGTTGCGCGACGCGTTCGCGGCGGTCGACAAGGCGCGCGCGGCGTACGACGCGGTGGTCGGGGCGCCGCTTGACGCGAAGGACACGGCGCTTTGGGGCGTGGCCGAGCGGACTCGCAAGGCGATGGCGGCCGACGTGCGCGTCATCGAGGCTGCGCTCGGCGCGACCGACCTCACCGACGACGACCTGCCGCGCGTGGTGACCGCTGAGGTGCGCCTGGACGGGATCTTCGACGCGCGCGAGGGGCTGAACGCGGCGCTCCGCGACCTGGACATCGAGCTGTTGGGCCGTTGGTTTCGCTACGCCTACGACATGCGCTTCGCCCGCCGCGCCCAGCCGTTTACGGCCGACAAGGACGACGCGAGCGGCGTGACGCGCGCGGCGGAGGGCCTCTATGAGCTGACGGCGGCCCTCGACTTCAACAAGCTCAGCGAGGCGCTGGCGAAGCTTCAGCCGCAGCACCCCGACTACCCCAAGCTGGTCGCGGGGCTGGCGTATTATCGAGGGCTGGCCGAGGCCCACGAGCAGCCCGAGCTGGGCCCGCGCGCGGACCGGCTGCGCCGCGGGTCGAAGGGCGAGCTGGTCGCCGCGCTCCAGAAGCGCCTGATTCAGGAGGGTTACCTCGAGGGCGACGTCGACAAGGTCTGGGGCGAATCTCTCACCGAGGCCGTGCGGCTCTATCAGGAGACCCATCAGCTCAAAGAGACCGGCGTGATGGACGACGGCACGCGCCGCAGCATGGACAAGCCCTACGCCGAGCGGGCGGGCCAGGTGGCGCTGGCGCTTCAGCGCTTCCGCGAGAGCGACCTGCACCAGGGGCCCAACCGATTCGGCGAGTCGGAGCTTCAGGCGCGCATCAACATCCCGGCGTTCGAGGCGGTGTTCTTCAAAAACGGCGAGCGCGTCAGGCGTCATCAGATCGTGGTGGGCAACAACACCATCGAGACCGACGAGGCCACGGGGCTGCGCGGCTACTTCAACCGCACGCGGATGTTCTCCGCCGAGATGCAGACCGTCGTGCTGAACCCCACCTGGAAGGTCCCGCAGCGCATCAAGGAGCAGGAGCTCGACCGCGAGCTGCTCACCGAGCCGGACTACTACGAGCGGCACAACTACAAGGTCACCGTCCAGGCCAACGGCACCGAGGAGGTCGTCCAGTTGCCCGGGCCCGGCAACGCCCTCGGGCTGGTCAAGTTCCTCTTCCCGAACGCGTTCTCCATCTACATGCACGACACGCCGAAGAAGCACCTCTTCAGCCGCGAGCTGCGCGCCTTCAGCCACGGCTGCATGCGGACCAAAGACGCCCTGGACCTGGCGCGGTGGCTGCTGTGCGACGAGCAGGGCCTGGACCCGGCGCGCTTTGACCGCATCCTCGACAGCCGCGAGGAGTACGGCATCGCGCTGACCAAGAAGGTCGGCCTCACCATCGACTACTGCACCGTGGGCGTGCACGACACCGGGCACCTGATGTTCTTCTCGGACATCTACCGGTTCGACCGCGACTTCGAGGCCGGCAAGACGCCGTACCCGCCCGCCCCGACGGCCAACCTCGAGCAGGGAGTCCTCGTCCCGTGAGCGGCGAGGACGCGACTCCCGACCTGGAGGCGGCTCTGGCGGCCCTGGACGGGGCGGCGCTGGACGGCGTGGAGTTGATCATCAACGCCGACGGCAGCGTGACCTTCGTCGACTTTCCGCCGGAGTTTCTCGAGGTGGCGTTCGCGCTCAACCCCGATGACCCGCTGGTGTGCGAGCGCCGGGACCTGCTCGCGTCGAGCTGACGGTGACTAGCCGACCAGCTCGGCGAACTCGGCGAGACCGGCTATGTCGTGAATATCACGAGTGAATAGCGGCACCGGCCACAGCAGGTCCGCGTCCGGGCCCAGGGCGACCCGGGCCTCTGCGATGCGCTTGAGATCCGTCCGGGCCAGGACGTCGTAGCGCTCGTTGGCCTCCGCCACCCGCCGCGCCAGCCGCGAGACCCGCGCGACGTCGTGTAACGCCATGGCGGGCGAGGCCGCCGCGACCGCCCGGATCCGGCGCGGCAGCTCACCATACATCCCGGTGGCCAGGTCGCTCGGTCGCACGCGGTTGATGATGAGCGCGCCGAAGGGCATGCCGTCCCGGCGCAGCCGCTGGTGAAACGCCAGCCCTTCATCCAGCGCCGAGCGGTCCGTGGAGGTGACCACCGCGAACGCGAGGTCGGGCGAGCTGAAGAGCCCGCGCACCCGCGCCGCGCGCTGCTGAAAGCCGTCGAACATCTCCTGAAAGGACTCGATGAACTCGAGCAGGCTCAGGAAGGTCTCGGTGCCGACGAACCGGTTCATCACCGAGAGGATGCGCGCGTTGAGCTTCATGAAGCCCAAGCCGAAGCGGCCGGCGGTCCGCACCCCGGCGAGGAGCAAGCGGAGTGAACCCGACTCGAGGAAGCCCTCGAGGCGGTCCGGCGCGCTCAGGAACTCGACGGCGTTGACCATCGGCGGCGTGTCGAGCACGACCAGGTCGTAGTCTCGCTCTTCGAGCACCTCGTAGAGCTTCTCCATCGCCATGTACTCCTGGCTGCCGGCCAGGGCGGTGGAGGCCTGCTGGTAGTAGCGGTTTTGCAGGATTCGGTCGCGGGACTCGGGCGACGTGGCGTGGCGCTCGATGAGCGTGTCGAAGGTGCTCTTCACGTCGAGCATCATCGCGAAGAGGGCGCCGCCGCCGAGGGAGATCCCGGCTTCGGCGAAGAGGCTGGGGGCGACCCGGACCTCCTCGTTGCCGAGCCCCTCGAGGCCGAGGGAGTTCGCCAGCCGGCGCGCTGGATCGATCGTCAGCACCAGGACCTTCTTGCCCATGCGGGCGCCGCGCACCGCGAGGGCAGCGGCCGTCGTCGTCTTGCCGACACCGCCCGGGCCGACGACGAGCAGGGTGTGTTTCGATGCGAGCAGGCGTTCGAGCTGGGACATGGAGCTCCGGGGGCGCATTCGGCGGACGCAACGCGAGCGTATAGGCGGCCCAGAGCCGGCGCGTCAACCGGGCGGTGGTCCGCCGATGCGGGGGTAGCCGTCGAAGTGCACTTCGATGAGGGTCAGCCCATGGGGCGGCGCGGTGGGGCCGGCGTCGCGGCGGTCGCCTGACTCGAGCGCGCGGGCGACGTGGGCGCTGGTGAAGCGCCCGCGGCCGACCTCGAGCAGCGTCCCGGCCATGATGCGGACCATGTGGCGCATGAACGCGTTGCCGGTCACCTCGAAGGCGACCAGGGGCGTGCCGGGCAGCTCGAACACCTCGGCGCGGTACATCCGCCGCACGGTGGTCAGGGAGTCGCAGTGGGCCGCGCGAAAGGCCGAGAAGTCGTGGTCGCCCAGGAAGTGACGTGCGGCGTCCGCCATCGCGGCGACGTCGATGGAGTCGCGCTTCACCCAGGCGGCCAGCCGGTTGTGCAGTGGCCGGCGCGCCTCGCCGACCTGATACAGGTAGCGATAGGTCTTGGCCACCGCGGCCAGCCGCGTGCGAAACCCCGGCCGCGCCTCGGACACGCTCGTGACGGCGACGTCATCGGGGAGCATGGTGTTCAGGCCGCGGCTGAAGCCGAACGCCGGGATCTGGCAGTCGGTGTCGAAGCAGACCGGCATCGCCTGCGCGTGCACGCCCGCGTCCGTCCGCGACGCCGCGTGCAGCGTGATGGGGTGCCCCGCCATGGTCTGCACCGCGCGGGTGAGGACGCCCTGCACGGTTCGCTGCATGGCCTGCTTCTGCCAGCCCGCGAAGTCCGTCCCGTCGTACTGGACCCACAGGAGCAACGTCCGGCTGGTCAAAACTCGAACATGAGCCCGAACGAGACCGTGCGATCGGACAGGTCAAAGCTCTCGCTGGAGCCGAAATCGTTGAGCTGGTTGAAGCTGACCTCGGCGAAGAGGTAGCTGTTGTTCACGCCGACCTCCTCGTCGAACTCGCGCGCCGCGCTGGTGTCGATCCAGTCGAGCAGGAGCTGAAGGCCCACGGCCGCGTGCCAGCCGAAGGTCCCGCCGCGCCCGGTCCGGCCGCTGCCGTCGGAGCCGTAGGCGCTCGCTATCTCGCCGCGCCCGTTGAGCACCCACCACAGGGCGTAGGTCAGCCCGGCGCGCGCGTAGGGGACGAAGGGCACGCCCCAGCGGATGGCGGCGTAGTCGAACCGGTAGGTGATGTCGGCCTGAAGCGGCAGCATCCGCAGCTTGGTGTCGTCGCTGGTCCGCGCGCCGGTGTCGTCGAGGGCGTGGCCTTTCTTCATCCCAAAGCGCACGCCCGCGCCGATGGCGAGGGAGCCGAACTTCTGGAAGACCTGATAGTCCCAGTGGACGCCGAACAGGATCATCGTCCCGCCGCCAAAGCTGTCGGCGTAAGGCGTCGCGTTGGCGAACTGGCTGTCGATTGCGGGCTTGTACGGGCCGATATGCAGCTCGAGCATCATGTGGCGCGGGCTGTCGCGCCCCCTCTCGTCGGCATGCGCTGCCGTCGGGAGCAGCAACAGCGCGGCGAGGACGGCGGATGCGAGGCTGCGGCTCATCGACGGGCCTCCAAGGGCAGGGCTTCGAACACCCGCGCCGAGATGCGGCGGCGGGTGAGCGCGAGCGCGGCGGCGGCCAGCAGCAGGAGGGTCACCCCGCCGGCCAAGCCGAAGGTGGTGGTCAGCGCCGCGAACCAGAGGAGCGGCACCAGGCAGACCCGCACGGCCGCCCGCAGCGCCGGGCGCTTCGCGATCCAGACCGCGGCGAAGCGACCCCAGCGGTAGTATTGCACCACGAAGGCGCGTCCCGGCGCGGTGGTCAGCAGCACCTGATCGCGAAAGGCCCGCAGCAGGTCGAGCTGGCCCGCCATGGGCGAGCCGTAGGCCGCGGTCGCCACGAAGCAGTAGCCGCCCTTCTCCGTGCCGCCGAGGGCCTGGTAGTGCTCCCAGAAGTCGGTCGACGACACGGGCGTCTGCGATAGCTCGGCGGAGAGGGCGCTGGCGTTGTCCGCGTCATCGACCGCCGCCACGCGCACGAAGAACTGCACCTCGTTTCGTAGCGAGTTGTCGTCGATGTTGTAGCTCTTGCTCGTGATGCCGGTCTTGCTCTTGACGTTGTTGTCGGTGGTCGGGTCGTCGGGGATCGTGGCCGCGCTGAAGTAGACCACGTAGGTCAGGCCGGCCTCGTCGTTGTTGTCGTCGGTCCATCGCGCGACGAGCCGCCGGTCACCGGCGACGATCTCGGTCAGCACCGGCGCGGCCGGGCGCTCGAGATCGACGGTGAAATCGATGTGCTGGGACTGCACGCCCACGCCCGAGCTGCTGGACTCGACGACGATGTAGACCCGGGCGTCGGCGTTGGTGCCGGCGTCACAGGCGCCGCCGGTCAGGTTGTCCAGGCTCACCTCGAAGCTGAAGTTCGACACCAGCTCCTGATCGTTGACGACCACGATGCACTGTTCAGGGTCGAAACCGTCGAAGTTCGCGTGGGCGTCCGGGCACGACTTGCCCGGCTTGGCGTAGGCGACCCCATAGCTGTAGGTCGCGCCCAGGTTCTGCACGGTCACGTTGAACTTCGCTTTGCGGCCCTTGTAGTTCTCGCAGTCTTCGATGTTCACGAAGTGCTTGGTCGCGTCGGTGGTCTTGCCGAAACGCGAGTCGAGGCTCCAGCCGCTGCCCACCTCCTCGATGCTCCGCAGGCTGAAGCCCGAGATGGCGGCCGCCGCCGGCGCCGTCCAGGAGCCGGCCGCGCCGAGGGCTACGATCGCCGCCAGGAGGGCGCGCCGAGGCGGAGAATGGTTCGTCATCATGCCTTGCTCACCGTCGTTCGAGGTCCGCGCTCGCGGAGCTCCATCCTGCGCTGCAATCGATGTGCCATCCAGAAAGACGGCGACCCGGCCGCCGCGTCTCACAGGTTGCGCGTGAAGTGGCGCCAGCGCGCGCGGCGACTCGAACCTGACGGCGCTCGGTGTGGGCGCTCGCCTGTGCCGAGTTGGCGCCGAATGCAGCAGCGCGCGGACATTCTGTCAAAACGCGCGGGACCACTACCAGAGGTCCTCGGCGATGACCTTGGCCAGGAGCGCCGCGATGGCCTGCCCGGTCCTGTGGAGGGGATCGGCGGTCACGAAGCATCGCAGCGCGCCGTCGTCGTCGAGGCGGAGCCCGCCGACCATGACCTCGTCCAGCTCGACCGCGTCGCGCGCGGCGAGGCGTCCCTCGACGCGGAGCAGCTCTTCGGGGGCGTCGAGGGCCGCCAGGAGAGCGACCCGCGACGGCGACGGTCCGGCGAAGCGCACGGTCAGCCCGACGCCGACACCGGTGAAGATCGGGACCTGGACGACGCTCACGCGCGGGGTCAGGGAGCCGAGGACCGGGAGCAGCCGCGACAAGGCGGAGGCGGCTTCGGCCTCGACGGGATCGCGGAGATCCGTCGCTCGAGCCGAGCCCGCGACCAGGTTGAAGGCCAGCACCGCGCCGAAGGGGCCGGCCTCGGGCACGCGGTGGCCGAGCAGGCCCAGGGTCTGGCGCGAGAGCGACTCCTGGCCGTCGCGGCCGGCCGAGCCGGCGCCCAGCAGCGCGGTGAGATCGAGGGATTCGATGGCTCCCAGGCCCGCGATCGCGCGCAGCACGGGGGCCGCGGTGGACGCGACGGCGCCGGGGACGCCGAAGCCGCCCGGGTGCGAGTCCAGCGCGGACAGCCCGAGCGAGGGCCACACCAGCGGGAGGCCCTCGTTGCGCTCGGCGGCGGGCGACGCGTCGATGACCAGGACCCCGGCGTCGATGAGGGGCTGACGCCACGCATCGGCGACGTCGGCAGGCGTCGCGAGGATGACCGCGTCGAGGCTGCCGAGGTCGACCTCCGCCGCCGCCGTGACGTCTACGGCGCGGCCGAGGAAGCTGACGGACTCGCCGACGGAGCGCGTGCCCGCGACCGGCACCAGCCGCTCCACAGGCAGCCCCTCGCCCTCCAGCGCGATCCGCACTTCGCGGCCGAGAGCGCCGGTGGCGCCCCACAGCCCGATGGAATAGTGATCGTCGGCCAAAACATTGCTCCTCGCAGCGTCCGTGCCGCGGACTCGGGCCTGGGCCCTCGACGGCGGCCGGGCGAAGGCGGCGAACCCTACCAGGGGCATGGCGCGCGTGCTATAGTCCGGCGGGAGCACGATGAAGAGCCTCGGCCTCAGAGTGAAGGTCAGCGCGCTGCGGCTGGCCCAGCGATTCGCCCCCGAGAGTGCGATCGTACAGTTGCGCCTGGGGGGCGGGCTGCACGAGTTGGGGCGGCTGGCCGAAGCGTACCGCGCCCTGCAGCGCGCGGCTGACCTCGGCCCTGAGCGCGCGGACGCTCGGTTTGCGTTGGGATCGACCCTGTCGGCGCTGGGGTGTCTCCCGGAGGCGAGGGTGGCCTTCGCCCGAGCGCGGCGGCTGGACCCGGCCAACGCCGAGATCGCGTTCGCCCTGGGCAACATCTACTTCGAGTGCGCCGACATCGATCTCGCTGTCCGCGCCTACGACGCGGCGATTCGGCTGCAGCCCGACTACGCGCGGGCGCACTTCAACTTGGGGCACGCCTACAAAGAGAAGGGGCTGCTGCAGGAGGCGGCCGCGGCCTTCCGGCGAGCGCTCGCCGCGGAGCCGCGCTTTTACAAGGCGCGGTTCATGCTGGCCTACGTCTACGCGCTGATGGAGCTCAACGACGACGCGATCGAGCAGTACCGCCGGACGATCCATCAGTCACCGACTTACGTGAAGGCGTACTACAATCTCGGCAACTGCTACCTGAAGAGCGGGCGCGTCGCGCTGGCGCTCGAGGCGTACCAGACGATCTTGGAGCTGGATGCGCGGCACGCGCGCGCCCACTTCGCGATCGGGCAGGCGCTGTCGCGCAGCGGTCGGCTGCCTGAGGCGCTGCTGGCGTTTCAGGAGGCCCTGGGGTTGCGGAGCGAGTTCCCCGAGTGCCACCTGGCGTACGCCCGCGCGCTGGAGGCGGTGGGGCGCGTCCGGGAGGCGCTGCACCACTACCGCGCGTATATCAATGACCCTGGCGCTGAGGACCAGCGCGCCGAGGTCGAGGCGCACATCGCGGCGCTGTCTCAGCTCGGCTACGGCCGCGAGGCCACGTCGGAGCTGCGCGCGCTGCGAGACACCGCGAGCGAGATGCGAGCCATCGGCTGGCGCAAGTAGTCATCGTGCCGATCCTCGTGGGAATCGCCGGCGGCACCGGGTCCGGCAAGAGCACGCTCGCCCGGCGCATCGTGCGCGCCATGGGCGAGGAGCGGTGCGCGCTGCTCACCCAGGACAGCTACTACCGTTCGCTCGCTGAGATGAGTCACGAGGCGCGCGCGCGGGTGAACTTCGACCACCCCGACGCCATCGACTCCGAGCTCTTGGTGCGGCACGTGCGGGCGCTCAAGTCCGGCGAGCCCATCGAGACGCCGCGTTACGACTTCGCGCGGCACGCCCAGCTCGCCGGGGGGACGCCGCTGGCGCCGAAGCCCGTCATCGTCGTCGAGGGCATCTTGGTCTTCGTGTGGCCGGAGCTGGTCGAGCTCTTCGACGTGAAGGTCTATGTGGACACGCCCATGGACATGCGGCTCGCCCGCCGCGTTCGGCGCGACATCACCGACCGCGGGCGCGACATGGACAGCGTCTTGGACCAGTACCTCAAGACCGTTCGGCCGATGCACGAGACCTACGTGGCGCCGTCGCGAGCCGTGGCCGATCTCGTCGTGCCCGGCGAGGGCGACAACCAGGTCATCGTGCGCGTGCTCACGCTGGCGCTCATCGCGATGGCGGAGAGCGGCTGACCGCGCCCGCGTCGATTCGTCAGGATCCGTCGACGAATTCGAGCGACGTCACGCGGAAGCCGCTGCCGTCGTCGGTCATACAGACCCGCGTCAGGTAGAGGGTGGCGTGGTCCAGCAGGCCCGTCGCGAAGCTGCAGCAGTCGTCAACGCAGCTCACGTCGCCGTAGCGCACCGGCATCGGGCCCGCGCCTGGGTCGGCGGCTTCGGGCGCCGCGATGCCGGCCAGAAAGGTCGCCAGGTCTGCGGGCTGCGCGAGGGTGATGACGCGCCAGACGTTGGGCGGCGTGCAGCTCTCGCACCGCGTGCGGACGGGCACCGGGGTGGGGCCGCGAAACCACGCGGCCGCGCGGGTGCGGTCGGGCGCGAGCAGGTCCTGGGCGAAGCGCTCCGCGTCGGCCGG
>CAZNZH010000033.1:11283-15112 GCA_964577445.1 uncultured Myxococcales bacterium | reverse complement strand
AGCAGGCTCTCGGTCCAGGCGGTGGCGAAGGCGCTGGCCGTGATGTTGACGAAGTTATTCCAGATCAGCAGCGAGGCCAGGACGTCGTTGGGCTGCTCGAGCCAACGGCGCAGCATGCGCGGCATCTTCGCACCCGAGTCCGCCTGCGTGCGCAGCTTGACTTCGGAGAGGCTCACCAGCGCGGTCTCCATCCCCGAAAACAGGGCGGAGAACAGCACCAGCATGGGGATCAAGACCGCTTCGACAGAAATGGAGTCCACGCGGGGTCAAGTGGGGAAGGGCGCAGGGGCGCGGCGGTCGCGGGTCATTGCACCGTCGGGCCGGGCTGCATAGTATCACGGTCAGACGAGGCTTCCACCCGTTTGGAGACGAGGCCTGCACCGGGCGCGTGCTCGCGAGGCGGGAGCGACGTTTCCGCCACCTCCAAATCAAGGGGCGCCCCATGCCGCAATCCCGTAAGAATCTCGCTCCCCGGTCGCCCGCGATCGCCCTCGTCGCGCTCGTCGCGCTGCTCGCCTTTCCCGCGTGCGATCTCTTCGGAGGGGACGGCGGCAGCTCGGGGCCCACGACCACGTGCAGCTATCCGACCTCGGAGGGCACGTCGGGCAAGGAGATGGGCGCGAGCTGCACCACCAACGCCGAGTGCGCGACGAACTTCTGCATGATGCCGGGCGCGGCCGGCAACCTCAGCAACGAGGTCTTCGGCTTCTGCTCGCGCTCTTGCGACTGTAACGACGACGCGGGCACGCGGATCGCGACCGAGGACGCGAACCTCTACGAGTGCGTCTACCCGGCTGGCAACCAGGGCAAGAATCGCCACGTCGTGCTCGAGTGCACGAAGCTGGCGGACTGTCAGGACGTGGACCCGGCCTGGACCCAGTGTTTCAGCGGCTCCGGGATCGTGGGCATCGGGACCATCAAGAAGATCTGCACGGCTTTCAAAGACCCGGGATGAGTCGCGGCGGCCGGGGGCCCGCCCTCTCAGCTCAGCCGCCGTCTCGCTTCGGGTCGTAGCTGTGCGGAGCGGTCTTGCCCTTGCGCCGCCAGCCTTCGACCACCTCGGCCGGCACGGCGGGCACCCAGGACGGGCGGAGGATCGGCGAGCCCCAGCGCGCCTGGACCTTGGGGGGAAGGTTCCCCTCAGCGAAATCCGCGTCGTAGCCGTAGATGTCGGTCAGGAAGGTGGCCCCGCCGTCCGCGGCCACGTCGACGGTCATGTACTCGGTGACCAGCGGCACCGGTCGCTTCAGGTCCATGCCGCGCTGGGTCCGGGCCTCCAGACTGCGCCGCACCTCTTTTTGGTCCCAGCCGTCGCGGACCAGGAGCCTCTCGGCCAGATCGAGCGGGTCCTGCACGCGGATGCAGCCGTGGCTGAAGTCGCGCCGCATCTCGCGGAAGAACTCGCGCTTGTCGGTGTCGTGCAGGTAGATGGCGTTTGACTCCGAGAGCAAGAACTTCACTTTTCCCAAGACGTTTCCTGCGCCGCCGGTCTGCACCAGCACCTCGCGCCCGTTGTCGAGCGTGTGCTTCACGACGCCGATCTTCTCGAGGTAGTCCGGGTCGTTGGCCAGCTTGGTCCTCATCTCGCCCTTCTCCACGCGCTCGGGCAGGATCCACGAGGGGTTGGCGATGACCTGGTACAGGGTGGTCGTGAAGAGCTGGGTGCGGTTGATGTGGCCCTGGACCAGCTTGACCTTGTCGTCATCGAGCCGGTTGGTGCCGACGATGACGCGGTGGCGGTGGGTGACCTCGCCGTGGTCGACGACCTGCAGCTCAAACGCGGGGACGTTGACGCGGATATAGAACTCGCCCAGGTCGCGCGAGGGGCTCTCACGCCAGCGCTGAAGCGTCAGGGAGATCTGCTCGAGGCGGCGCGCCATCGACACGTTCATGCTGCGGATGGTGCCCTCGAAGACCATGCCCTCCGCGTCGAGCTCGTGGTGGCGCTGGTAGTCGGTCACCGCGGCCAGCAGCGCGTCGCCGTAGCGGCCGTCCTCGGGCCCGCGGTAGTAGCCCTCGCAGGCAAGGCGCGCCTGTAGTTTCGCGACCTCCGGCCCCTCCATCTTCGGGCGGAGCCGCCATGTGGCCGGCAGGGGCGCGAAGCAGCCGCTCGCGTCCACCTGCCGGTAGTGCACGTAGACCTCGCGCAGTCGCGCGTAAAACGGGTGCGGCGGGTCCAGCGCGGCGAGCGCGGCCTCCGGATCGTCGGACTCGGCGATGGTCTGGAGGCGCTCGAGGAGCAGCCGCCGCTTCTTTCGCTTGGCGGTCGCGTCCGCGAGGTTCTTGGTGACCCGAAAGGGGCCGGCGCGCCGTATCACCGTGAAATCGAGGACATGCCGCAGCAGCTCCCGGGCGAGCTCCGCGTCGAGCGCGGCGGCCGTGGCGTTCACGTCGGGACCGGAGCGGCTGGCGGCGAGCGCCTTGGAGATGGCGTCGACCTGACCCACGGTGGGTGAGCCGCCGGCCGCGCGGAGCTTGTCCAGCGCGCGCTCGCGCTGCATGCGGGGCGCTCTCAGCAACTCGAGCAGCACATCGCCCGCGGCGCCCGAGCCCGGCGGCGCGGTGACCTGCGAGCCCGCCAAGCTCTGCTCAAACGCCGCCACGCGCTCGGCCAGCCCGGGCAGGCCGTAGGTCGCCGGGTCGAGCCCGTGGTCGGCCATGGTGGCCAGCCGGCTCAGCAGCGCGCGGCCCAGGGCGGTCGGGCCGTTCGCGTCGACCAGCGCGCCGGCCCCGGCTTGCTTGAGGAACGTGAGCCGGATGTCGCTGAGCCACTCGTCCTCGTAAATGGCGCTCTTCTCCGCGGCGGCCATCGCGGTGTCCGGTGCGCCATCCCCCGGGTCCGCTGCGCCGTTCAGCGCGGCGCGGGCGGCCTCGATGGCCAACACCAGCGGCATCAGCGGGTCGTCTGCGGGGGCATGGAGCCCCGCTGAAGGCGCCGTCGCGGACCCCGCCGCCGCGTGGGCCGACCCGGCCGAGCCCAGCTCGGACGCGACCTGCGCGGAGGCCCCCGGCTTCTCACCGGAGTGAACCACGGCCGCCGTGAGCGCCCCCAGGAGCATGCCGGCGACGGCGATGCCTACGAGCGCTTCACGCCCGCGTCTGGGCTGGGCCTCGGTCTCCTCCACGGCCAGGAGGCAGACCACGCGTGCGCAGCGGCGTCAAGTTCGGCGCCGCCCGCCGGCTGCCTCCGCCGCTCGCCGCGGTCAGCGTCCGAGCAGGCGCCCCAGCCCGCCGAAGAGCGCCGTCGCGCGCTCCACCAGCCGCATCCTGCCCTTCGAGTAGGGGTACCAGTGGGGCTCGGACCGCAGCCCCAGCCGGTCCTCGGCCACCGACTGTTCGCGGGCGTACTTGCGCAGCCCGCCGGGCCCGTGGCGGCGCCCCAGCCCGCTGTCCTTGTCGCCCCCAAAGGGCAGCTCAGCGAGGCCGTAGCTGATGATCACGTCGTTGACGCACACGCTCCCGCTGCGGATCTGCCCCGCGACGCGCCGCGCCAGCTCGCGGTCGCGCGACCACACACTGGCGTTCAGGCCGTAGGGGCTGTCGTTGGCCAGCCGCACGGCCTCCGCCGCGCTGCCCACCGCCATGATCGGCAGCACCGGCCCGAAGGTCTCGTCGCGCATCAGCGCCATGCTGTGGTCGACATCGACGACCACGGTCGGCTCATAGAAGCTCTCGCCGAGCCCGGCGGGTCGCCGCCCGCCCACCAGCACGCGGGCGCCTCGCTCCACCGCGTCCTGGACGTGGGACTCCACCGTCTCGAGCTGCGCGGCCCGCGTCATCGCGCCGATGTCGCGGTCGTAGGCGCCATCGATCCCCTGGCGGAGCTGTC
>CAZNZH010000033.1:0-11273 GCA_964577445.1 uncultured Myxococcales bacterium | reverse complement strand
GGAGTTGAAGAACGCGCCCCAGACGGCGGCGGCGGCCGCCCGGTCGAGATCGGCATCGCGCAGCACGACCATGGGGTCTTTGCCCCCGAGCTCGAGCGTGCAAGGGATCAGGCGCCGCGCCGCGACCGCTGCGACCTTTCGGCCCACGCCGACGCTGCCCGTGAACGTGATCTGGTCGACGACCTCGCACAGCGCAGCGCCGGTCGTCCCATCGCCCGTCAGCACCTGAAACACGCCGGCCGGCAGGCCCGCCCCGCGCGCCACCCGCTCCATCTCCAGCGTCGACAGCGGTGTCAACTCGCTCGGCTTGAGCAGCACCGCGTTTCCGGCCAATAACGCAGGCACCGCCTCGCCAAAACCGAGGTCCAGCGGGAAGTTCCACGGGCTGATGATCCCCACCACGCCCCGCGGGTGGCGACAGATGGACCCCAGCTTGGTCTTGAGCAAGTGGGGCGTCACCGGCTCATCGGCGAGCAGCGCCTCCGCGCGCACGGTGTAGTAGCGCATCGTGTCGAGCAGCATCGTGAACTCGACCAGCGCATCCCCGCGCACCTTGCCCGTCTCCGCGACCAGGCGGTCCAGGATCGCCTCGCGCTCCGAAGCGACAGCGCTGAGCACCGCTCTCATGACCCGCACCCGCGCCGGCACGCCCCGCTCGGCCCAGGCCGCAAACGCCACGCGCGCCGCGCTCGCTGCGCCGGCGACGTCTTCCGCCGTGCGAATCGGGACCTCGCCCAGCCGTTCCCCCGTGTGGGGTGCGCGGACCTCGATCACTCCGCCCCCTCTTCGCCTTCCAGCGGCAGCTCCTCGCCCAGATGCTCCTCGCCGTCTTCCGGCAGCGGCTCCTCCCCTTCGGCTGCCCGCTCCTCCTCGCCCTCCTCGACAGCGGGCTCCTCCGGATAGGCTTGGTCTCGCGCCGGCATCGGCAGCGCCCGCGCCGCGGGGAAGCTCGCCCGCCCGGCCGGTATCCCCGGCGTCGGGGCGCCGATCGGCCCGGGACGCACCCCGGGCAGCGCGCTGCGGCTCACACCGCGCACCGGCAAGTCCGCGTTTTCCTGGGCCCGGACGGCGCGCGCCGCGGCCGCTGCTGCCCGCACCTTGGCGCGGTCCGAAGGATCCTGCGCCTCCCCGCGGCCGCTCGTCGCCCCACCGGGCGCCTCGGTCTCCTCGGGTTCGCTGGGCTCCGCCGCCGGCTCGCCCGCCGGTTCGGCGCCCTCCGCCGCGCCGCTGGTGAACCGCGGCTTGCGCGTCTTGAACCCACCCCGCACCCGCGGCGGCTCGGGCTTACAGTCCGGCTTGGCCAACATGCCCCTGCACCCGATCCCCAACACCCCGTCGCGCATCGACCCCCGCAGCCGCGCGTCCTGGCGGAACGCCATCTGCAGGATCTTGTTGGGCTGACTGCTCTCGCCGTCTTCGCCCTTCACGCGCTTTTCGAGAAACGCGTCGGTGAAATGTACGGCGAAGTGCACGTCCAGCAGCGCTTTGCCCAGCGGCTCGCCCTGGCGCACATGGATGACGCTGGCCGCGTCAAACTCCAGCTCGAGATCGGCCCCGCTGGCGCCGACGTCCTCAAAGCGGATGATGGTGTCGTCGGCCCCGCGCCCACGCACCGCGCCCTTTCGCGCCGGGGTCAGGTCGCTCGACTTGCCGGCGACCAGCTTCAACTGCAGCTCGCCGAGGTCCACGTCGCTCAAGGTCAGCGGCCCGAGCTGCCGCGACGGGATCACCGGCTTCACGATGCGCGCCTTCGACAGCGCGACGTCCACCGTCCCCGCGATGTCCGAGGGGTCCACGCCCTGGCTCACGCTCACCGTGCCGGCCAGCACCCCGTGCAGGTCGTAGCCGATCAGCGACAAGAAGAGCCCCTCCGGCCCTAGCCTCACGCCCTCGATCGCCCCGATCTCCAGCGCCGACCCCTCCTCCTCGACGCGGTCGAACTTCCCGCCGCGCACCGTCCCGCCCTGCATGTCCAGCTCGAAGGCCGCGTGCAGCGCCCGCGAGAAAGCCAGCGCCATCAGCCCCACGTCGCCCTCGAGGCGGTCGATCTTCAGCACGCGCGGCGGCCCCTTCCTCTCGGGCACCGGCGCGCCAGGCGGCCCGGCCGCGAGCTTTTTGGGCTCCATCTTCACCACGACGTCCACCAGCTCGGCCCCGCCCCCCACCGAGAGCTTCAGCTCGCCGATACGCACGTCCGCGCCGAGCGCGGCGCTCCCCTTGTCCTCCATGAACTCGCGGGCGCGGTCGTTCGGGAAGGTCCAGACGAAGAAGAGCAGCAGACAGAACGTGAAGAACGTGAAGTACCCCACGCCCTTGCCCAGCCCGATGAGGATGCGGCTCGCGCTCACTCTGTGCCCCCGCCAGCCTTGTAATAAAAGGTCGAGACGACGATCTGCGCGTTCTTCCGCGCGACCCGGCCGTCCTGAAAGTCGCGGGTCAACTCGATGTTGGTCACGAAGAGCATCTGGCTCGACGCCTCGATCTTCTCCATCAGCTCGTAAATCGCGTCGAAGGTGACCACGTCGCTCAGGGTAATCGGTTGGTCACGCCGGTAGTAGCCGACGTCCGAGATCTTCTTGTCCTTCGTCCGCTTCTTCTTCTTCGACAGGTAGGTCTCCTGTGTCTGGTCGAACTGCATGACGTCGGAGAGCTTCTTCTGGCCTTCGACCTCGCCGCGCCGATTGCGGGCGTCAAAGCTGATGCGCTTGGCGATCTCGTTGACCGCGAGCTTCAGGTTCAGATCGTTGCTCTCCTCGGCCACGCGGCGCAGCCGCTCGGAGTGCTCGCGCTGCTCAAGGAAGGTCCCCGAGCTCGCGTAGATCGTCTTCAGCGCGGCCCGATCCTCCGCGATTTGCTCCTCCAGCCCAGAGATCGACGACCCCAACCAGAGCGTCAGCAGCACGATAATCGAGCCGAAGAAGAGCCCGACCATCGTCCCGACCAGCACCTTCTCGCGCGTCGACAGCCGATCGAACGACATCCCAAGGCGCACCATCACTCACCCCCGCTGGCCGTGGCCTTGTCAGCCTTGGGCTTGTCCTTGGGCTTCTCCTCGACCGGCTTCTGGCAGCCGATCTCGATCTTGAGCTGAAAACGCAGCCAATCCTGGCGCTCGCCGAAGCTGATGCGCGTCGTGTCGCTGGTCTCCACCGCCCGAAAGCACGGGTTGCGCTTCAGCTCGCCCGTCAGCGCCTCGACCGCCTCGATGTTGTTGGCCTCGCCCTTCACGAACGCCGTCTTCGTGTCGATCTGCACCTGCTTGAGCTCGACCCTGTACCGAGCATCTCTCTCCGCGACGGGCACATCGCCGGGCGCCAGCGGCACGCCATCGGCGCTCATGCCGTCCTCGTCGTCCTCGTCGCCCATGGACGGCGGCGACGCATCGCGCGGCCCCGGCGCCACCCCGGACGGGCCCTCCGGCTCCCGCGCGTTGATCGCATCCTGCGCGGTGGTCACCTGCAGAAAGGCCTTGAACGCGCTGACCTCCGGGAAGACCTCCTCAGCCTCCGCTTCGGGCGGGTTCTTCACCGTGTCCATGACGCGGGTGAAGTCCGTGTCCTCCTTCCCCAACACCTGCGCGCTGTAGTCGGCTAGCTGCGCGACCAGGGCGGCGTGGTTTTTCTCGAGCCCCTTGTAGTCGGCGTACTGGCGACCGAAGAACGCCAACACCAGCACCGCCGCCATCGACAAGAGCCAGCCTGCGCGGTCACGAATCGCCTTGTAGTCCGACTCGTGCGCGAACTCGCCCTGGCGGAAATCCAGGCGGTCGGCGGCGTTGCCACCCACAAAGCGCAGCGCCAAGGCCACCGCCGCCGGTGACGAGACCGCCACGCTCGACCGCGCGCTCGCCTGAGACCACGGCGCGCCCAGCACGTCCGGTCGCCGCGTCGGCAGCCCCACGGCCGCAGAGAGCGACTCTTCCAGGCCCGGGATCTGAGACGTGCCGCCGAAGAGCAGCAGCTCGCTTACGTCGTCGCTCTGCTGATGCGCGTAGGCATGGAGGGTCAGGCGCAGGTCGCGGATGACCGGCTCCAGCGCCTTCCACGCGATCTTCGCCACCTTGTCGAGCACGGCCTGCTCGATGCCCGCGACCGCCGCGCCGTCGAAGCGCACCGCGTGGTGCTTGAGCCGCTCGGCCTCGCCGTAGTCGAGATCCAGCGCGTTCATGATGGCCACCGTGATGTGGTGGCCGCCGCCGCTGATGGTACGAATCGCCCGCGTGATCCCGTCGCGGATCACCGCGACCGAGGTCGTCTCGTGGCCCAAGTCCACCACCGCGACCGACGCGCCCGGGGCCGTCCCGCCAAGCTGCGTGAGCAGGTGCGGCAGCGCGAGGGCTTCCAGGGTCAGCACCTTGGGCGCCGCGTCCGCCTCTTGCAGCTCGCGCAGGTACTCGGTCAGCCAGCTCCGCTCCACCGCCGCGCACAGCAACTGCGAGCCGCCCTCTTCGGTGTCTCCGATCCGGTAGTAGTCGTAGACCAAATCCTCGAGATCGAAGGGCAGCAGATCCTCGAGCTGAAAGCCCAGGACGCTGCGAATCCGCTTGTCGTCCGCGAAGGGGAGGTTGAGCTCGCGCACCAGGACGCGCTTGCCGGGGACCGCCGCCGCGATGGCGTCCCACGCCTTGACCTCGCGCAGCAGGGCGCGCACCGCAGGCCCGGTGCTGAGCGGCGGCGTCTCGCCGGATGGCCCGCGCGGGATGTGGTGCTCGAGGACGTCGACCAGCGTGAAGCCGCGCAACGTCGACTCGACGATCGCGGCCTTGATGGACCAGCTTCCGATGTCCAGGCCGATGACGGTCTTTGCCATGAGGCGGTGGGCTCCTGAGCGACCGCGAGGCGTCGCGCGCCGCGGCGTATCCTACTGGATGTTGAAGTAGACGGGCTCGCCGGTCGACAAATCGACGACCGTCGTCAGCTTGCGCTTCGTGTGGTGGAAGGTTCCGGTGGCCTCGATGCGCACCATGGAGGTCATCACGTCGAGGTGGTCCTGCACGGTGCGGGCGTTTGGGCGGATGCTGACGCCGCCCTGGCTGAGCGCTGAGTACTCGCCGAAGAAGCGGATGAACTTGCTCATGTTGGTAAACGGCGTGGAGAAGGCGGCTTTTTTCAGGTCGCGGCAGGTGTCCAGCATCAGCAGCGCCTCATCCATGGGCGGGATCACCCCCGGCAGCACGTTCCAGCAGAGCTGTAGCCGCGTCGCCTCGTCGTCGATGGCCTGGCAGAGCACGCCCTTGAGCGTCGCGAGGTCGGCGTCGTTCACGTTGAGCTTCCCGGTCGAGAAGACGGTCAGCTTGTCGCGGATCTTGCAGTAGATATCGGAGGTGACGCCGCTGACCAACTGCAGCTCGCCCACCGTGTCCATCTTGGCGTTCTTCACGTCGTAGCCATAGCGCGCGTAGTCGGCCGCCTCGGAGCCGCCCGACTCGGTGAACTCGCCGTTGGCGCCCACGTCGGTCTTGTTGTCGTCGGCGTCGGTCCAGTCCATCACGTTCAAGATGACCTGGATCATGTCGTCTTCGGAGTCGAATTGGCCCGAATCCAAGAAGGGACGCAGCAGGCCGTAGAGCTTGAGCCCTAGCTGCTTTCGCTGCACGTTGAGGTTGAATGCGGCCGGCCTGGCGCCGCCAGCCGCTTGGTTTTGAGCCGCCTGGCGCAGCGCGCCCAGCCCGCTCGGCGGATCCGTCGACGCCGCGTTCAGGTTGGTGCGGCTGTCCTCGGCCGTCACCACGCACTCGAAGGCCCCGCCCTCCTTCACCCCCACGGCGGCTTCCTTGCTCATATCGAGGATATCGAGCCCGAAGAAGTTGGCGCGACCTGTGGAAAAGACGTGCACGAACTCGCACGCCTGTCGCCAGATCTCGATGCCGCTGCCGCCCCCGCTGCCCCCCATCAGCGACAGCGCCGCCTTCATCTGCGGGAAGTTCTTCTTCGCGTTCACCGCCAAGAGCGCGATCTGCATCGAGCTGCGCGCGTGATAGAGCGCCTGGGTCTCCGCGGTCACGTTGCCGGCCATCCAGATGTTGGTGCGCGTGTTGTAAGCGAACTCGGTGGACAGCGCCGCCATCACCGCGACCGTCACCATCACGATGAGCAGCGCCACCCCGCGCTGGGTCCCCGGCACGTCCGCCCGCACCGTGTCCCGCATCGCAGCACGCGTCATGCGCAGCGCATCGCCAACCGCCATTGATTCGGTCGCGCGTGTCGGCTCGTCGTGTGTTGCGTTGCCCACCATCACCTCAATACCAGAGCGGGTCGGTGACCCGCAGCTCGACCTGGGTCTCCAGCGGATACTCGCGCCCGGTCTCGTCCTCCAACATCAGCTTCACGCGGATCCGCGAGGGCAGGGTGATGCGGTCCAGCACCTGCTGCTCGCTCTTCTCGGCGATCTTGTCGACGGCCTCGGCGGCGACCTGGTTGCCCAGCCGCTGCCCGAGCCCGCCGGCCTCGTCGGTGCGCAGCGACTCCGCGGCGTCGCGCTGAAGCTTGATGGTCTTCAACAGCTCGCGCTTCTCCAGCGCGTCGTCGATGGTGACCTCCCACTCGGAGTCCCAGTCCTGATCCGACTCGTCGTAGTACTCGAACTCCAGGTCTTTCACCCCGCGCAGCACGACCTCCTCGCGCCCGCCTTTGCCGCCGCGGTCGTCGATGTGAAGCTTCACCCGCCGGATCACCGCCCGCTCGCCGTCCTCGTCTCGGTCCAGCCGATACTCCACCTCGAGCTGGTCGCTCTCGTGGGCGTCGCGCCGGATCGGCTCGTAGGCCGACGTGTTGAAGGTGAGCCGGTCCCGGTCCCCGTCGAAGAGCGTCTCGGTCCGCTTGTCCTCGGCCTGATGCAGGCTCAAAAACGCCATCGACGCCTCGCGCTTGAAGCGCCCCAAAAAGACGCGCGCGGAGTGGTAGCGCTCCTGCAGCACATCGGCGCGCTGCTGCGAGCGGATGGTGATGACCAGGCTGCCGTAGGTCAGAAAGCCCATGACCGCCAAGATGGCGATGGCCACCATCACCTCGATCATGGTCATGCCGCGCGCCGGCGTGCCGCGGGTGGCTCGGTGGCCCGTCATGGTGCCGAGCCCTCCTCCTCGGCGGCGGGCACGGCGACGATGAAGGTCTCGATCTCGAGCACCTTCTCGGCGTTGCCGCGCTCGTCCCACGAGATGCGCACCCGCAGCTTCCGCGTGCTGCGCGCCGCCTGCTCGATGATCGTCGGCAAAAACGACGCCATCAGCGGCATGTTCTGACACATCTTCGCCAGGTTCAGCCCGCACAGCGTCGCGAACTGGGGGTCCAGCAGCGCCGCCAGCGCGCCCAGCTCGCCGCTCCCCCCCATCCCCGCCAGCGCCGCCGCCGGGTTGTCGGGCATCCCGCCGCCGCTCGGCCCGCCGCCACACAGCGTCTGAATCAGCGGCGACGCCCCGACGGTCTCGGTGGCTTGCTCGCCCAGGGCCGAGATGTTGTCCGCCCCCACGTCCAGCGCCAGCAGGTCATAGTGGCAGTCAAAGGCGCGGAAATCGCGCGGGATATCGCACTTGCGGTCCTCGAGGCTGTTCTCGGGGAAGCCCTCGAGCCGGTACTCCTCCTCGAGATCCAGCACGATCGAATCCAGCAACTGCGTCGCGGTCGTGAGGTTGTAGACGCGCGCGCCCTGAAGCAGCGACGACCCCTGCGTCGAGGAGATCGCGGCCATCAGGAACGCGAGGATCGCCATGGCGATCATCACCTCCAGCAGCGTGAAGCCGCGCCGGCCCATCACTCGAGCTCCTTGATGAAGTCGGCCTCATCCAGCGGCTTGTTCGAGCGCGTGACGTGCCCCATGAGGCCCTCAAGGGCGATGGTGCTCTCCGCCGTCGCCTCCTTGTCGGGCCCCGACTCCTCGCCGAGCCAGACCCACGCCTTCTCGGCGTATCCGCCTGGGAAAAAGTGAATCGCCACCCGCCCGTCGGTCTGCTGCGCCGTGTGATGCGACGTGATCACGCCGGTGATGCGGATCCCCTTCGGCAGCGCCCGCTTCGACAGCAGGTTGTCCTTCTTGCGCTGATAGCCCATCGCCCCGCGCGTCTCGTCGGCGCTCACGATCGGCTGGCCGGTCTCGTCGAGCTGGACCTCCGTCGTCTTGGGCTTCGCCACCACCGCGCCGCGCTCCTCGTCATCCTGCTCGGCCTCGCCCGTCAGCTCGCCCTCCTCGGGCAGGTAGCGCGCGCACGGGTCCTCGGTCTGTAGCTCCTCGCCCCAGAACTCGCTGGTGCCGAGGTCCAGCACCAGGCGATAGGGCGTCCCGTTGATGACCGCGAGGTTGTAGGTGTAGCGCATCGCCGCGGCCAACATGCCGCCGGACGCCTTGAGATCCGCCCGCCGGATGTTGGAGATGGACATGGTCACCAGCCCGATGACCAAGACCATAATCGTCAGCGTGACCGCCAACTCGATGAGGGTGAAGCCCGCCTGACCCGCCGCAGCACGGGTCGCGCGCACAGCTCCCCCGGGGGCGCGCGCGTCATCGGGCTTCAGATTCCTCATACACCTCCTCAGTCACTTTCAGTTGTTGCAGATGTCGTCGTCGCTGCCCTCGACCTTGTCAGGGCCCTTGGAGCAGAGGTCGTACTGGTTGTCGCTGTTGCGGCTGGCCGGGTAGCTGTAGATGAGATCCTGCTTCCACGGGTCTTTGAGCTGCTTTTCCTGAAGCAGCTTCTGCTCCAGCACGTCGCGCAGGTCGGTGGGGAAGTCGTTTTCGGCCGCGTAGAGGTCGATGCTGTTGGCGACGGTGCGCAACTGGGCCTTGGTGCTGTCGACCTTGGCCTTCTGCATGAAGTTGACGACGCCGACGCCGATCGCGGTCGACAGGATGCCGATGATCGCGATGACGACCATGATCTCGATGAGGGTCATACCGCGCTGGCTAGCAGCATTTCGCAGGGTGTAGTTCACAGGGCTCGCTCCGGGGATGGGTTTGTTGAGGTGGGTCTGGGTGGGGCTGGGCAGTCGGTGGGTGATCGGGGCAAAGCGGCGCATCCAAACTACAACGGCCTGACGACGCAAAGTCATCCGCCGCCGGCCGAGATAACCTCGTTCATCTGCATCATCGGCATCAGGATCGCGAACACCAGGAACGCCACGGAGATACCCATAATCACGATAACCACGGGCTCCATGACGCTGGTGAGCTGCGTGATCTTGGAGTCGACCTGGATCTCATAGCTGTCGGCCACGTTGCCCAGCATCGACTCCAGCGCGCCGGATTTCTCACCGACGGCGACCATGTGGGTGACCATGGCCGGGAATTGCCCCGAGCGCTTCAGCGGCTCCGCGATCGACTGGCCTTCCTTGACCGCCTCGCGGGCGTCGTCGACGGCCACGCCGAGGATGTCGTTGGTGAGCACCGAGCGGCAGATGGTCATCGCCAACAGGATCGGGACGCCCGAGGCCAGCAGCGTCGAGAGCGTGCGCGCGAAGCGGGCGATATTGAGCATACGGATGAGGGGGCCGAAGACCGGGACCTTCAAGACGA
Source organism: uncultured Myxococcales bacterium (assembly GCA_964577445.1). GTDB lineage: Bacteria > Myxococcota_A > UBA9042 > PHBI01 > JACKFB01 > JACKFB01. The sequence goes on along the minus strand of CAZNZH010000033.1, from coordinate 1,769 downwards.
AGTGGTCCCACTTGGGTTTGCCTGCCTCGGAGCGGCGCCAGCGTGAAAAGGTGCCGGTGCCGACCACGGCCAGCAGGATGATGAGTGGCCAGAAGGTCTGCGCGAAATCGCTCGCGCCGATGAGGATCTTGGTGATGAGCGGCAGGTCTGCGCCCATCTCGTCGAACATCTCCGAGATCTTGGGCACCACGAAGAGCATCATCAGCGTGACGATGATCATGCCCAGCCCGGCCATGATGATCGGGTACATCAGGGCGCCCATCAGCTTCGCGCGCAGCCGCACCTGGCTCTCGGTGAAGTCGGCGAGCCGGTCGAACACCACGTCCAGGTTTCCCGAGCTCTCGCCGGCGTGGACCATGTTGACGTAGAGGTCGCTGAAGACCTTGGGGTGCTCGCGCAGCGCGTTGGCCAGCGACGCGCCTTCGTTCACGTCGCGCTTGACCCGCGACATGACGGCCTTGAGCTTCTTGTTCTCGAGCTGATCGGCGATGGCGCCGATGGCCTCCACGACCGGGATGCCCGCGTGCGCCAGGGTCGAGAGCTGCCGCGTGGTCTCGGCGACCTCCATGATGCTGATGCGCGTCATCATGGAGCGCAGGTCGACGTCTTTGGACCCGTGCTTGTCCCCGCCGACCTTGCGCTTCTCCCCGCCGCGCGTCGTCTCGACATACTCGCTGATGAAGACGCCGTCGCGCTTGAGCAGCTCTTTCAGGTCGCGCGGGTTGTCCGCATCGACGACACCTGCCGTCTGCTTCCCTTTAGAATTCAGGCCTTTGTAGTGGTAGAGCGGCATATCTCGCAGGTGTCATCGGTCGGTTTGGGTGGTGGTGGGTGAGGGGAGGGCGCGCGCCGGCCTAGTGGTCTTCGGCCGTGACGCGCATGACCTCGTCGATGGTGGTCAACCCGTCGAGCACCTTCAGCGCGCCGTCTTCGCGCAGCGTCTTCATGCCCGCTTCGATCGCCACCTGCTTGAGCACGTTGGCCGGCGCGTTCTGCATCACCTGGCTGCGCACCTCGTCGCCGACGATCATCATCTCGTGGATGCCCTTACGGCCGCGGTAACCCGAGCCGAAGCACTCATCGCAGCCAACCGCTTTATAGAACGTGTGCTCGCGAAGCACCGCGTCCGGGTCGGCATAGCCGATCTTCTCGAGCTCATCGCGCAGCGGCACATAGGCCACGCGGCACGCCTTGCAGAGCTGGCGCACCAGGCGCTGGCCCATCACGGCGATCACCGACGAGGCCGACAGGAAGGGCTCCACCCCCATGTCCGTCAGCCGCGTGAAGGCGCCGGGCGCGTCGTTGGTGTGCAGCGTCGCGAACACGAGGTGGCCGGTGAGCGCCGCCTGGATGGCGTTTTCGGCCGTCTCCAGGTCGCGGATCTCGCCGATCAGCACCACGTCGGGGTCCTGGCGCAAGATCGCGCGCAGCCCGCGGGCGAAGGTGAAGTCGATCTTCCGGTTCACCTGCATCTGGCCGATGCCCTGGATCTGATACTCCACCGGGTCTTCGATGGTCAGGATATTGCGGTCGGGCGTGTTGATGCGCGAGAGCGCCGCGTAGAGCGTGGTCGTCTTGCCGGAGCCGGTGGGGCCGGTGACCAGGATGATGCCGTGGGGCCGCTCGATGAGGCCCTCGATGACCCGCAGGTTCTCGTCGCGAAAGCCCAGCGACGTCAGGTCCAGGATGACCGACTGCTTGTCGAGGATACGCAGCACGATGCGCTCGCCGTAGCTGGTCGGCACCGTCGAGAGGCGCAAGTCCACGTC
>CAZNZH010000032.1:0-15123 GCA_964577445.1 uncultured Myxococcales bacterium | reverse complement strand
GCCCGGCCTCGCCGCGCAGCCTCTCGCTGAGCCGGGCCACGGCGCGGGGCACCAGCGGGCGGGCGCCGATGGCGGTGACCGCGGCGGCCACGGCGCCCGCGATCGGAGCGGACGGCGTCGGGGGCGCGCCGAGCTTGCGCGAGCGGCTGTTTCCAGCGAGGTCCACCGCCCACGCCCTGAACGCGTAGGAGCGCCCGTAGCGCAGCCGCGGCAGCGTCCCGGGCGCGGCGTGGCTGGTGATGACCACGGGCGTCACCGGGTCCGGCGAGGCCGATGGATCCTCAACGATCTCCTCGCCGTCCTCGTGGCGGACCCGTTTCCCCGGCCGCGGGGCGCTGAGGCTCCAGCCCTCCCAGCCGAAGACGGCCTCGTGCACATGCACCGGGCTCTGGTCGACGCCGGGGGTCTCGGTCAGCGTCGTCCCCTGGATGAAGCCCTCCTCGCGCAGGCCCGCGATGACCGCGCCGCGCCCGAAGACGTCGATGTCCACCAGGCGCTCGTGCAGGGAAAACCACGCCTTGGCCGTCTGGTCCCAGACGTCGACCCGCATCCCCTGGGTGACGTCCTCGGTGAAGAGCGCGGGCGGGTGGCCGGCGCTGAGACCCGCTTGCAGCTCGTCTTGCCGCACCAACCGCTCCACCGTCCCCGTCGCGCGCTGGTGGCGCACCACGGTCAGCCCCCGGGTGCGCAGGGCCGCGGGGGCTGCGTTGGCCTGATCGCCGTTGGCCTCGATGGCGAGCAGGCGCGGCAAGGTCCAGATGAAGCGGTCGAGCTTGAGTGCCGAGCCGTCGGGGTCGAGGTCGAGGACGGCGTACCGGTCGGGTTCACCGAGCAGCGCCCGCCCTTGGGCCCAGTCACCCTTGGCCGAGACCGTCACGAGATCGGCGCCGGCGACCTCGCAGCGGGTTCGGAAGGGCTGACCCGCCGCCCCATCGCCGGCGACGATGATGCGCGCGGAGAGCCACTTGCTCTTGGCGAGGCGATGCGGGTCATCGACGAGGAGGTCGACGACGAGGCCGAGCTTGCGCAGCAGCGCCGGGTGGTCGCCGACGAGGCCGCAGCGCTCGTGGAAATCGGGGGCGGGACGCGGCAGGCGCGCCGCCACCGCGCCGGCGAGCGGGCGCTCGCGGTAAGCGGCGGCGGCCTCCGGGCGCTCGTAAAAGCGGCGCGCGCGGTGAAGCTGGGTGACGAAGTCGGCGAAGGGGTCACCGCTGGAGGCCAGGGCATCCTCGAAGCCAGCCAGCTCTCGGCCCGTGGGGGTCTTCGTCGAGTCGTCGCCGGTTCGCGCGTCGAGGCGCTGGGTGACGCGGGACTCGTCGTAGTCGCGCGGATTCCCGCCGGTGGCCTTGTGCTGGCGGGCGAACAGAAACGCGGCCCGGGCGAGCGCGTGGCGGCTGGGCAGCGGGGGCGCGGTCGGGTCGGTGGCCATCGAGAGCAGGTGGAGAAACTTCGCGCCATCGTGAAGGGCGGCGGCGGGGAAGGTGCGCCAGCGGCGGTCGAGAAGATCGGGGGTGCGCTTGCCGCGGACCGGCGTGTCGGGCGGAAACACCGCGTCCCAGGTGGCGGGCTCAAGTACCGCGAGCAGCGGCTTGGCGGCGATGGGGCCCGTCTGGTCGAAGAGCTCGAACTTCGCGTCCGCCGCCAGCAGCGCCGCCCAGCGCGGGAAATACTTGAAGTGCTTGAGCACGCCCTGGGCGTCGTCGGGGACGAGGTCGGGGCCGACGAAGAGCGAGACGTGAAACGGGGCGTCGGCGGCGCGGGATTTCGGGAGGGCGACGACGCGGAAATGCTCCTGGACCATGGGCTCACGCTCCTGCGAAGGCGAGGCAGTATTCAGACCAGGCCGCGGAGGTGCCGTCGGCGTCGAGCCCCATCACGTCAAGGAAGGTGGGGTCGCCGTTTGAGCCGGCGAAGCGGCGCTCGCACGCGATGGTCACCGAGATCGAGAAGAAGAAGACGTCGACTTTGACGGTCAGGCTGGCGCGGCCGACCATCTTTCCGGTGTCGAACTCGTAGTGGAGCTCGAGGTACAGCTCGATCGAGGCCGAGATCAGCCCGAGGACGCTGACCTCGCCGCGCAGGCGGAAGTAGCCGGTCAGCGAGCCGGTGTCGCCCTCGAGGCGGATATACACGCCGATCATGGCCGAGATCGAGCCCGACGCGACGCCCAGGTCGACCGAGAGGGTGGCGCCGGCCTCGAGGCCCAGCTCGAGGAGGTCGAGGCCGTCGGGGCTGAGCCGCAGGCCGAACCAGCCGCCGCCGCCGATGAAGAGCACCGAGAGGTTGAAGGGGCGCTCGCGGGTGCAGAAGTTGAAGCCGACGGTGACCACGTCGCCCAAAAAGGGCACGCGGATGTCGGCGCCGAGCGACATGTTCGACAGGCTGAACACACCGACGGCGACGTTGGGCAGGTCCAGGGTGAAGCCGGCGACGAGGCCCGAGGCGTCGACGTCGAGGTAGGGCGGGTCGGAGAAGCCGTCGAAGGGGATGAGGTCTTTGAGGACCTCGACGAAGCCCAAGACGCCGACGAACTCGATCTCCTGGAGCACGACGTCGACCTCGGCTTTCCCCGCCGAGCCCGCGCGAAACGAGAGGTGGTCGAAGCGGAAGCGGACCAGCGGCTTGCCGGGGAGCAGGTGGAGCGCGAAGTCGCGGAGCTCGGCGAGGACCTCGACGCCGGCGCCGTCTTTGCCGCTGGCGCGGCCGTCGACGGCGAGGACCAGGCTGTCGGGTTTGAGCTCGAGGACCGGCGCCGCGGCACTTGGCCACGACGAGACCTTGGGCCGCCACTCGAAGCGGAAGCTGACCTGGGCGGTGCCGCTGGCGAGGCCGTTGAGGAAGCGGAAGACGTCGGAGATGAGCTCGGCGCCTTGGAGCGCGGTGTCGAGGACCGCGGCGACCGAGAGGAGCTGGTTACGGACCAGCGGCGGCAGCTTGGGCGCGACGGCCCTCATCTGGGTGGACGCGGCTTTGAGGGCGTCCAGCGGGGCGGCGAGGGCGGACTCCACCGCGTCCTCGGCGGCGCCGACCAGCGATGAGAGCAGGCTGACGAGCTGGTCGACGGCTTGGGTGACCAGGGCCTCGAGGTTCTGGGCGGCGGCCAGCGCGTCGGCCGCCTTCGACTGGACCTCCCCGACCTTTGACGCCGCGCGGTCGACGAGGCGCTGGGCGTCGGCGACGGCGTCGAGGGCCGTCTGCTTGGCGCGCTCGAGGTCGGCGAGGAAGCCCTCGATGCGGTCCAGCGCTTGGGAGACGACGTTGGGGGCTTTGGACAGGTCGCCGACCACGGCCTCGATGAGGTCGATGAGCGGGACCAGACCGAAGAGCTTCGGCAAGGCGCCGGCGAGGAAGGTCGTCGGGTCGAAGCTCTTGGTGGCCATGCCGGCGACGTCGCCGACGAGGCCGCTGGCGCGCGACAGCCCGCGGATGGGCAGATCGGGCTGGAGGAACCCGCCCGCCTTGTCGCTGCTCGAGCCGCCACCGCCAAAGGACAGGGTGGGGACGGCGCTCTTCAGCTCGGCCCACACCTCGCCGGCGTTCTGCGCGCCGCCGAACCCGTGGCTGAGGTAGGGCGTGGCGAACCCGATGGTCACGGGGCCCACGGGCGACAGCTTCTCGGCCGCCGGCAGCGTGACCTCGGCGTCGCCCAGCCGCGGCCTCGACGTCCCCAGGGCCGCCGCGCCCTCAAAGCGCAGCGCGCGCGTCGGCAGCAGGGTGTCGCCGCCCTTGGCCACCGGGGCGTACGCGACTTGCTGTCCGCCCGCCCCGACGCGGCTGCGCGGGGTCCCGTTATAGGCGGCGTTCACCGCGGCGAAGTCCTGGACCTGCTCGGCGACCCACATCAGCGGGGCGCTCAGGCGGACCGCGCGGCCCTCGCGGTCGTGGGTGTGCAGCACGAAGGGGAACTCTTGGCCGCCCACCGACGGCACGAAAAACGAGCTGATGGCGGCGCCCGGGTCGTCCAAGGTCGGCGTGACCAGCGGCGTCAGGCGCACCTCCTCCAACGGCAGGTCACGCTGGTCGTAATGCCGGGTCGGCTCGCCGATGACGATGAACATGCGCTGAAAGAGCCCCGCGGTGGACGGGCTGGCGCTCTTCATCTTGCGTTCGGTCAGCTTGACCAGGGTCGCCTTGTGGCCAAACGGGTAGAGATATCCTGGGTAAACGACGCGGACGTACTGGTCGCGGCCCATGGGCGCGATGTGATCCCAGAAGAGGATCGAGGACATCCCCGCTTCGGAGTAGGGCCGCGTGGTCCAGGCGCCGTGGAGATCCAGCCAGGCTCCCAGGGCAGAGACCCACAGCCGCTCGACGTTCACGGGTGTGGGGGTGAGCGCCTTGTTCGCCTTGCCCAGCCACGTCTCCGAGGACTGGCGGACCAGCATGTGGCGGTCGGCGCCATCGAGCGAGCTGCGAAACTCGTCGATCTGGTGGAGCGGGACCTTGAGGGTCTCCCAACCCGGGAGCTTCTCGCGGTCGCGCGCCCAGATCGCGCGGATGGTTCGCTGGAGGTTGGGCCGCTCGTCGACGCTGACGCGCTCGCCGGCGTGCTCCACGCGCACCCCAAGGCGGCTGTGCCAGAGCTCTACGCGGTGCGCCGCGCCCTGGGCTGCCACCGGTTCGTCGGCGTGGGTCCAGCCGCCGCGCTCGCTCGGCGAGACGACCAGGCGGTACGGGGCCTCCAGCGCCGTCTCCAGCGGCTTCGCGGGGCGGCTGAGCCGTTTTTTGGTGGGGATGACGAAGGGGGGGATGCGGGCGGTCAGGTCTTCGCGCGACAGCAGCGGCGGGATGCGGAACCGGCGCCCGCCGAGGCGCAGGTCGCGAGCCGCCGGGGTGGGCGCGGTCGCGGAGGTGGTGGGGCCCGCGGCTGCGGGTTCGGAGGCTGCGAGCTCCCGCGGAGCCTCGCCGTGCACGGCCATCAGCGCGCGGACGCGGCGGGCGTCTCGAGCCAGGGCCGACAGACCGGTCGCGGTGGAGCTGTCGGGCGCCGCGGCGTGGTCGGCGGCGCTCGCGATGGCGACCCCGGCGGGGCCCACGGTGGCGACGAGGCCGCCGGGCAGGTGCAGCGTCGGGCCCTCGGTGATCGGCAGGGACTCGCGATAAAACCCAAGATAACGAGGGGTTGCGAGAGGGTGGACGGCCATCCGCAGCCGCTTCAGCGCGTCGAGGATGCCGGCCACGCTGAACAGGATCTGCTCGCCCTCTGGGACCTCGAACACCAGGCGGCTCGCCTTGGCCGGCCGCGCGGGGATCGGCGCGACGTGCATGGCGCCCGGCGGGTCCGTCTGCGGGTCGACGACGGGGGGCTTCGTCGGGTCGCCCTCGACCGGGACCCTGGCCGGCGTCTCGTAGATCGCCTGCTCCGCCATGTGCTGGAAGGGCAGGACCACCGCCAGACGCGCCACCTTGCCGGCCTTCGCCCGCAAGTGCGGCTCCTCGCCGGTGACCAGCTCCAGGTCGTAGCCTTCGACGGTGAACGCCACGAGGTCCGAGGGCCGCACCACGTCCACGAGGATCGATGGCTTTATGATGTCCGGGCCGGCGTGGACCTCGAGCTCCGGCGAGGGCCTGAGCGCCGCTTCGAGCCCGGTGACATCATCGCCTGCGAGCTGCCGCCAGCCAGCGGCGAATCGCAAGGGACCGAACTCCCCGACCGGCCCCGGCAGCGAGGGGCGACGACTGGAACCAGGCATGGGTCCTCCAGCGGACGAATCCGCCAGCACCGATCGTGCCGCAGCAGCTCGAAGAGCTCGGTGCAAGGGATGGCGCGAACGTAGCACACGAAGATCGCGCTCGCGAATGGCGCGAGAGACGATTCCTGGCTCGGCACGCGGCGGCCTCGGTAAACGCTCGGTCGGCGAAGGGAACGCGGCGGACGCGCTCCCGTGGCGCACCGGCGCACGGTGAGGCTCGCGCCTAACGGCCGCCTACGATCCGGCGCGGATGGTGGCGTCTCCTCGCGCCGCCGCCGCGCGTATGGTGCGGCTGATCTCCAAGCTGCCGCCCGTCAGTTCCGCGCGCTCCCGTCGAAGTACGTGACCGCCTTCGCGAACGCGTCCACGCCGGCCATGCTGCCCAGGGCGCGCCCCACGAAGTCGTCGGGCTCGATGTGAATGCCACCCCACAGCCGCGACTGGCCCGCCTGGTCGGCCGCGTCGTAGAAGGTCGCCCACTGTAGCCGCACCTCCTCGCTGGGGCCGTCCTCGAAGATGAGGTAGTCGCCCTTCCGCGCCACGAACTCGCCCAATCCGCCAGGAAAATACGGGCTGCCCGTGATCTTCGTCAGCACCTCCGCGGCCGCGCGCGAGAACGCGCTGTGGCCGGAGATGAACCCGGGGAAGGCGGGCGTCACGAAGGTGCGGCGCTGGTAGGGCAGCCACTCCACCCCGCGGATCCAGCCGACGCCGCCGTCCTCGTTCGCGCGGTCGCCGGGCTCGCCGCGCCAGGAGTAGACCGCGATCTCGTCGATATAGCGGCGCAGGTGGGCGTGCCGCTCGCCGTCCGCCGCGCTCGCCGCGGTGATGAGCTCGATGGCGCCCGGCACCAGCGGCAGCCCGTCGGCGTGGTAGTGCGGCAGCCCCGGGTCGGTGCTCTGGCCAAGCCCCGCCATATACCGCACGAGCGTAATCGGGCGCGGGCCCAATGATACGCGCTTGATGCCCCACGCGGTGATGGCCGCGTCGTGCACCGCACCGTTTATCGCGAGGTAGACCTTGACGTCCCACTCCAGCGGCGACAGGGGCTCGCCCACCCCGGCGAATCGCCGCTCGAACCCGGCGGCGTCGGCGACGGTGTTCGCCAGCGTGTTCCAGTGCCCGGGCGGCGTCTCCGAGTGCGGCCCGTCGGCCCAGAACTCCGCCAGCACGCGCGTGAAGTCGCCCAGCCGCACGACGTTCGGCGCGTAGGGCTCGCCGGTCACCTCGTTGAGCGGGCGCCCGGTCCCGTCGTTGCTGCCCAGGGAGTTGTTCCCGTAGGCGCCGGGCGAGATGTCGATGGTCTCGGGCTGGGTGGGGTCGAGCTTGCCGTGCTTGAGCACCATCTCGACCACCCAGCCCTTCATCTGCGGGTCGCCAAACTTCGGGAATGGTCCGGGATCATGGAAGAAATCCCCGGCGGCGTCCCGGGTCATCGCGAAGGGGGTGACCTCGTTCCAGTTTGAGCCGATGTAGGGCTGCACGCCGCCGCTGGTCGGGATGCCGTTTTGGGTCTCGGCCTCGGCGATGTTCAGGGGCTGCCAAATCGACGGGTCCACCACCGTGAGCTTGCCGCCCTCGACCACCAGCGGCGGGTTCACCGACGTGTAGCCGGTCGTGTCCGCGTAGTCCGCGCCTTCGTTGGCGCCGTCGTCGGCCGCGGCCGCGATGACCGCCTGGCCGATGCGATTTCCCAGCGCCCGCGGGCTGGTCCCGTTCGGGCTCTGGTCGGCGGGGTTATAGCCGAGCGCGTTCATGAACTTGGTGAAGCAGTCCTGAGACACCGCCCCGCCCACCGAGAGCTTGGGCTGATAGCGGTGCATCAGCACGCGATACGCGGCGTAGCTGATGGCCTCGTCGCGGGCCGCCTCCACGTCGTCGCTGGTGGCCGCCTCGTCGACGAACACGCCGACGGCGGTCGCGTCGTAGGCCGCCCAGGCGTCGTACATGGCCGCCGACAGGTGGTAGAGGTTTCGCGCGTGAACGCCCGGCCGCGGCACGTCTTTGCGGATCGCGTTGAGGATCTGCTCGTCCCAGCGGCGCGCGATGCTCTTGCCGGGGGCGGGCGCCACCTCGTCGGCGGGGCAGGTCGTCGGCGCGGGCGGCGCCGGCTTGACCACCGGCGCGGGCAGGGTCGCGGCGCCGCGATGCAGGATGACGCCCGCGTCGAGCGAGCTCAGCACGTTGCCGCCGACCGACCAGACGCCCCCCGCCGGGTCGACCCAGACCGCGTGCAGCGACTGGACCGCGACGGCCAGACCGGTCTCCGCCGCCTCCCAGCCCGCGTCCGTCCACTCCAAGAGCGCCCCGGACTCGCCGCTGGCAAACCCAACCCCCGCCTGGTTGAACGCCACGCCCTGAAGCAGCGCGAGGTCCGCCGGGTCGGCGCGGGTGAAGCCGCCGGTCTCGGTCTCCTCGAGGACCACCGCCTCGGCCCCGCCACCGACGATGACGCAGCGCCCATCCCGCCCCGCGACGGTGAAGAGCGTCGCCTGCGTGTCGGTCGGCACCCGCACGAAGTCGCCGCCGCCGGTCGACCTCAGCACCAGCCCGCGCGCGCCCACCGCCCAGACGTGGCCCAGGGAGTCGCCCCAGACCTTGAAGAGCCCGGGCAGGTCGCCATCGACCGTGGGGATGTCGGCGGGCAGCGGCAGCTCGCGAAACGCGGCGCCGTCGTAGTGCCAGATGAACCCGTTCGCGCTGCCCGCGCTGCCCACGGCGTAGAAATCGCTCGCGGACTCGCCCCAGACGCCGAAGACGGTGTGCCGCCCGAGGCCCGGCGTCGACAGCCGCGTGAAGGCGCCGTCGCGCCAGAGCAGCACGTTGGCGTTGGCGCCGCCGAAGACGGCCTCGTTTGGCCCGAAGGCGTGCACCCACCACAGGCTCCCGCGGTAGCCGGTCGGCACCTCGGCCCAGGCGGCCCCGTCGAAGTGCAGCACCAGCGGGCCCTGGCCCTTGTCAGCACCCACCGTCCACACGTCGTCGGCCGCGCTGCCGCCGACCGCCAGCAGCGCCGAGGGCAGCTCCGTGGCGACCAAGGACCAGCTCGCCTCCCCGTCGCCTTTCGAATCGGGGGCGCAGTACTCGAATAGCATCAGCGCTGCGATGTTGTGCACGGTTACGTGTTGAAGCATGGCTCTATCCTTCTTTTGCTTCTTTGCGATTCGATGGGCGTCTTTTTACGCGAAACCATCGATCTATTCCACCTATTCCACGTTCGGCGGGTAAAAGGACGGGCCGCTCGGCCCACTTCCGGCGCGCGCCCCGCCCCGATGCGCGCCCGGCGGCCCCTCGGCCCGTTGCCCTGCGCGTCGCAGTCTGCCAGCATCCCGCAGAACCAAAGGAGACGCGCATGAGGGCTTGGACACGCTTGATCTTCGCCGGGGCCGCCGCGCTGGCCCTGGCCGCTTCGGGATGCACGTCCGGTGGAGACGACGACGAGGGCGACGCGGACGCGGTGGGGGGCGCCGACGTCCCCATGGACACGAGCGCAGACGCCCTGAGCGACGTGCCCGCCGGCTCGCGCGTCTACGCCGGCAACATCAACTTCCGCGAGGGCGCCCAGACCTGCAACGTCGCCTTCGCCATCATCTGGGACGGCGCGGCGTTCGAGGACGTCCAGGCCTACACGGCCGACAACCCCAACGCTCCGCACTGCGACGTCGAGGCCACGCCGGGCGTGCGGGTCCCCATCGACCAGGTCACGCTGCGCTTTGGCCGCTACGACGAGGTCGACAAGGTCCTCAAGGGCGGGCTCGAGCTGAAGTTCAAGTCGGGCCAGGACATCACGGCCACGCTCCCCTGGGAGGGACCCCTGCCGTCGCCCCAGACCGGGTTCGCCGGCGCAGTCCTCGAGCCGTTCAAGAAGTTCACCGACATTAGCTGGCACGTCGGAGCTCAGTAGCGGGCCTGAGCGCCGGCCTGCGCGCCGGCCTGGGCGATCGAACGAGCGCCTAGCGCGCGCCGCCAGCGCCGGGCGGGCTCCACACGCCGTCGCCGTCCCCGTCGATGCGCACGGGGTTGGCGATGGCCCAGGTCGGCCAGAGGGTCGCTGGCGGCGTGGCCGGGCCGCCGCGGTGCCAGACCGTCACCCGGTGGTCTGAGCCGCCGATCTCGAGCGGGTGCTCCCACTCGACGCGGCGCGTTCGACCGTCCAGCGGCGCGTCCTTGACCGACTCCTCGCGCACGATTTTGCCGTCGATGTCCAGCACCAGGGTGTCCAGGTTCATCCAGGCCGGGGCCTCCAGCCGCACCCGGACGACCACCGATTCGCCAGGATCTGTCAGGGTATCTCCGACGGTGGCGACGCGGCCATGGGCGGCCTCGACCTGGAGGTCCAGCATCGGCCCGGCGCTGGCGACCGCGCGGCCCGCTCGCAGGGCCGACTCGACGTCGGGGCCGGTGAAAAAGCCCGGGCGGTCCAGCGGCAGCCCCTGCGGCCCGAAGCCGACGCGCACCAGCGTCCGCGCGCCGCCCACGAAGTCGCGGGACTCGTGGGAGTCGCTGCCGCCCGTCGCCGTCAGCCTCACGCCGGCGTCGTCGAGGGCCAGCCAGTCGGCCAGGACCTGGGCGGTCTGCTTGTTCGCGATGCCGTTGATCACCTCTACTGCGTCGCAGCGGTAGCGGGTCGGTGTGATGCCGTCGTCCAGCTCCGTCGCTTCAAAGAATGCCGCGTACCCGCCGTTGAAGCGGGGGTGGTTGCACTGCACTACGCCCTCGGGCACCAGCGCGTGGACACGGTCCAGCCACGCGCCCAGGTCGTCTTCGTACCAGCTCGGCGCGCCCATGCCGGCGCGCTCTGGGTCGGGCTCGAGCGGCCAGATGTTATAGTGGCCCAGGCGCATCGTGCTGGACTCGACGCCCGCGCGGACGACGAGGCGATCGCCGAGGCCCGCCCGGGCCAGCCACGGGGCGGGGTCGGCGATGAAGTCGTGCTCGCTGGTCACGAGGTACTCGAGGCCCTCGGCGACCGCCTCGACCAGCCGGCGCTCGTAGGGCACGCGGCTGTCGGTGGAGTTCTCGCTGTGGAGGTGGAGATCGGCCGCCACGTAGCCGTCGGTGTCGACGACGCGCGGGAGGACCGCGCTCAGCTCCAGCTTCTGGCCGGGCAGGGCGGTGATGGTCTCGTCGTGCCAGTCGCGCTCGGGGCCGCTGGTGACGACCACGCGCCACGAGCCCGCAGGTACGGCGAACTCCCCGTCACCGGCGGCGTCGGCGCCGATGCGCGGCGGGCGACCGGAGCCGTCGGCGGCCAAAAAGACCGCCCGGAAGGGCAGGGGCTGCACCTCGCCCTCGCTCGCTCGGATGCGCACTCGCGCCGGGGGGACGGCGGTGAGGGTGAGCGGCTCGCCGTCGACGACCAGCGCCGTGTGGGCCGCGCCCAGGGCGAGCGGGCCGTTGTCGGCGGCCCCACCGTGGCCGTCGCCGCGAGAGCCCGCCGCCAGGGTCGTCGTCGCCGCCGGCACCGGACAATCGAAGCGCCCGTCGCCATCGACCGCGCAGCGGGCCAGCTCGCGACCGGCGGCGTTCAGCGCGACGGCCTCGACGCCTTCGAACGCCGATTCGACAGTCCCCACCGCGCGAATCGAGGCCTCGCCAAGGGCTGAGCCCGCGGCGGCCAGCGCCCCGGCGAGGTCCTGCGCGCCGCCCTCGCCGCCCAAGGCCAGGTAGCGCACCACCTCGCCCTCGCCGCCGGGCAGCGGAATCGCCTGGTAGTTCATCGCCAGCACGGGCCCGACCGCCAGCAAGACCCGAGGGGCCGCCGAGGCGAACGCGGCCGCTGGGACGCGGGTGTCGCCTCGCGGGGAGGTGAACGCGATGAGGGGGATGTTGCCGCTGGCCGACAGGTCGAAGCCCGCGTTCGCCGGCAGCCAAGACACGGAGTCGCCGCCCCAGAACATCAGGTCCATCAGCGGCGCGACCACGGTGCCCGAGCCGGGCAGCGCGGTGAACCGGGTCCGAATCTCCAGCACCGCGCTGTCGGGGCGCAGGATGTAGGTCTGGCGGACGCGCACCAGCGGCTCGTCGAAGGGCAAGACCTGTAAGACCGTGACGAAGGGCGCCAGCGCACCCTCGGCGACGACCCGCGCCTCGCCACCTTGGCCGTCGGCCTCGACCGCGACGCGCTCGGGGTCCAGGAGCCAGAAATCCGAGGCCACGGTCAGCTCGCGCAGCCCATCCTCGCCGATCTGCTGGCCGTCGGGCCCGATGCGCACGGCGTCCACGAGGCCGCCGCCGCGTAGCCCCAGCATCACGACGCCGGCGTCGCGGGCGCGGACGACGAAGCGCGAGCGGTCGTTTTCGAGCACGAGGTCGCCGGGGAGCCCCGCCGCTAAGAGGCCCTGAGGGCGGTCGTCGGCGCAGTCGCCCAGGGCGCGAGCCCGCACGGTGCCTGACGCCGCGGGGGCCGGCGGGCACTGGGGCTCGTCGACGTCAGCGAGGCCCTCCGCCGTCTCCGGCGCGTCGGAGAGCACGTCGCCGCCTGGGTCCAAGGCGTCCTTCGCGGCGCCAGCCCCGCCGCACGCGGCCAAGGCCAGCGCCGCCATCGCAAAAAAGCAGGCGGCGACTCGGCAGCGGGCGCGCCTCACCACGCGCCGACGTTCGGCATCGAGGTCCACGGCTCGCAGGGCTCCTGCGCGTCGCCCCGCTGCAAGAGCTCCACCGAGATCTCGTCGGGCGAGCGCACGAAGGCCATCCGCCCGTCGCGCGGCGGCCTGCTGATGGTCACCCCGTGGGCCATGAGGCGCTCGCAGGCCGCGTAGATGTCGTCGACCTCGTAGGCGAGGTGGCCGAAGTTCCGCCCGCCGGTGTAGGGCTCGGTCTCATCCCAGTTGTGGGTCAGCTCGAGCTCGGGCTGGCCGTCGGCGGTCGCCAGAAAAACCAGGGTGAAGCGGCCGCTTTCGCTGTCGCGCCGGCGTGTCTCGACCAGCCCCAGCCCTTCGGTGAAGAAGGCGATCGCCCGCCCGAGATCGAGCACGCGGATCATGGTGTGCAGATAGCGCATGGTTCTACTCGGGGGCGAGGAGGTGTTTGGGCGTCAGAAAGCCGGGCGGGTCGCCGGTCTCAAGGAGCTTCGGGCCGGGCGCGTCGGTCAGGGCGACCCACCGGGGAAGCAGATGGCGCCTATGTAAATCGGGCCACAGCTCGCGCAGGGTGTCCAGCGAGAGCAGCCCGCGCTCGACCAGATCGAAGGCGCTGCGCAGAAGGCCCAGGGACTGACGATCGGGCCGGTCCAGCAGCGCGCGCCCGACGTCGGCGGCGGTCTGAGGCGCCACCTTGCCTTCCTGCACCAGCATCAGCGCCATCTGGAAGGTGTCGTAGCAGGCGACCAGCCGCGGGCCGAAGGCGTCGAAGTCGGCGCGGGGCTTGCGGGTCTCCATGTTGATGTAGACGCGGTGGACCAGCTCGGCCGTGGGCAGGTCGCGGCTCAGCGCGTCGATGGAGGCGGCGTCCTCGAGGTCGGTGCCGTTGCGGCGCAGGGTCCGCACGAGGCGCTCGCCGCGCAGCCGGCCGGCCACGATGTCGGCGTAGAGCGCGTAGATCATCGCGTCGGACTCGCTGTCGTCGCCGAAGAGCGTCTCGCGCACGGTCCAGGGCAGCTCGGCGCGGTTGAGCAGCAGGGCGGTCAGCTTGTAGCCGACCTGGGCGGTGAGCTTCTGCATGCGGCGCAGGCGGATCAGGGTGAGCTGGTCTTTGAAGGTGATGCCGTCGAACTCCACGCCGTCCAGCACCATCTTGCGCTCGAGCACCGCGCGGAGCTGAGGCGGGCTGGCCGAGACGAAGTAGATGGGGTTGGACGCGTAGGCCGCGCCGCTGGTCGGGCCTCGGCGCAGCGCGCGGAGCAAGACCTCGGTGCCGGCGATGTTCAGCTTGTCGACGCCGCGCTCAAAGGGGATGCGCATCACCGCGCCGAGCGAGCCCATGTCGGTGGCCAGGTAGGTCTTGTCGATGTCCCAGACGTAGAGATCGCCGGTGAACCCTTCGGCGTAGACCCGGTCCTGGCTGCGATCCAGGGGATAACGCCAGGCCGCCGTCTCGCCCGAGCCGACGCCGCGCAGGATGCGGTCGAAGATGCTCACGGGCTAGGAGCCTGTTGGGGTGAACGGCTTCGGGTGAATCCGAGGCCGGCCGCCGGCGCCGAAGAGCCTGTGCACTATGAGCTCCTATGGCGTGCGTCGCGAGACGGCTGCGGCGCGCGCGGTGTCCATGACGGAGTCGCTGGTCAGCGCGCCGCGGTGGATCAGCGAGTCGAGGTCCTCGTAGCGGCTGGCCCGCTCCATCAGCGTGGTCAGCGCGCTCTCCGGCGTGGCGTCCTCAAAGAGCATCCGGTGGACCGCCTCGGCGATGGGCATATAGATGCGCTCGCGCCTGGCAAATTGATGGACCGCGCGCGTGGTGGCGACGCCCTCGGCGACCATGCCCAGGGACGCGACGATCTCGTCCAGCGCGCCACCCTCGGCCAGCAGCCGGCCGACGGTGTGGTTGCGGCTGAGGGTCGACGTGCAGGTCGCGATCATGTCGCCGACGCCCGCCAGACCCTGAAACGTCGAAGGGTCCGCCCCGAAGCGCGTGCCGAAGCGCCCCATCTCGGCCAGCCCGCGCGTGATCAACGCCGACTGCGTGTTCGCCCCGAAGCCCAAGCCCGCCGCGACGCCGCCCGCGATGGCGTAGATGTTCTTCAGCGCGCCGGCCAGCTCCACGCCGACGACGTCGAAGTTGCCGTAGACCCGAAAGCGCGGGCCGCCCAGCATCCGCTCGGCCTTCCCGATGACCTCTTCAAAGGCGCTCGCCACCACCGTCGAGGTGGGGTGGCCGTTGAGCACCTCCTTCGCCAGGTTGGGGCCCGAGAGCGCGCCGACCTTTCTGCAGCAGGTCTCCTCGCGCAGGATCTCGGACATGCGCTTCATGCCGTCCTCTTGAAGCCCCTTGGTGGCGCTGATGAGGATCTGGTCGCCTGTCACATGGTTGCCGAGCTCGAACGCGACCTCGCGGAAGACCTTCGATGGCACCACGATGAGCAGCAGCTCCGCGTGGGTGGCCGTTCGCCCGAGATCGGTGGTCGCCTCAACGCCCGGGTCGATGGCGGCGTCACCCAGATAGCGCCGATTGGTGCGCTCGGTGTTGATCTCGCGGACCGTGTCCTCGTTGCGCATCCACAGCAGCGTCTCGTAGCCGTGCGTCCCCAAGATGTGCGCGAGCGCTGTGCCCCAGGAGCCGCCGCCGATGACCGACGCCGTGGGCCGCCGCCCCGCGCCCTCCGCCCCCTCGGTGCTCGTGTCCGTTCCCGTCTTCATCGGCTGGCCACCTCACGCGCGTCGCCGGCCGCGGCCGACTCCAGCCCGTAGCCGGTCAAACGGTTGTGGTAGTAGTAGAGCAGGTTCATGTCGCCCGCGAAGATGCGGTCGCCGCGGCGCACGATGACCGGGTTTCG
>CAZNZH010000031.1:4450-15167 GCA_964577445.1 uncultured Myxococcales bacterium | reverse complement strand
GGTGGCGTTGACGACCGGGATCTCGACGCAGGCGCCGGCCGAGTCGGCGAAACCGGGGTCGCAGGCGCAGGTCACGGCGCTGGACGCGTCGGTGGTGCACACGGTCTTCGCGTACTCCCCGCACGGGTTGGGGTCGCAGGCGTCGTCGACGCAGCCGCCGGCGCCGTCGGGGATCTCGCCGGTCGGGCAGTCGCACATGGCCAGGCCCGCGGCGATGGAGCAGGCCGTCTGGGGCGCCACGCAGGGGTTGGGCAGGCAGGGGTCGTAGGTGCAGCCCCCGGCGCCGTCGTCGTGGGTGCCGGGGTCGCACAGGCAGACCGGCAGGTTGGCGTCGTCGATCTTGCAGATGGACCGGGCGGCCTCGGTGCAGGGGTTCGGGAAGCACGCGCTCGCCTGGGTGCAGGTGTCGCCGGCGCCGGTGATGAAGCCGGGCAGGCAGGCGCCGCAGAAGCCGCCGATGCACTCTTTGTGGACGCTGGCGCACGGGTCGGGATCGCAGGGGTCGCCCTCGGGCACGCAGGCGCCGGTCCCGTCGTCGACGAAGCCGCTCGCGCAGTCGCCGCAGACCCCCTTGAGACACGCGCGGTTCAGCGGCGCGCAGGGGTTGGGCTTGCAGGGGTCTTTGGGGCCGACGTCCTCGGTGAAGGGAGGGACATCGGCGCCGTCCAGGGCGGCGTCGCCCGCGCCATCGGTGTCCGACAGCGCGTCGGTGTCGGCCCCGAGGCGCTCGCGAGCGCGGTCGTGAGGGCCAGCAGCGAGGTGGCGACGATTCGCGAGACACTGGACGCCATCGAGAACTCCGGAGCGAGGAAGCGGGAGCATAGCGATCCGCCGGCGCCTCGGGCAAGGCCCGCGCGCGCGCGGGCCCTGGGAGAGCCTCGGCAGGTGAGGCGATTCGCGCCGACGGCCGGCGCGGTGGCGGCGGTGGCGGCGGTGGCGGCGGTGACGGGCGGCCGTCGAGGCGCTCGCGCTCCCTCTGACGATCGCGTTTTCACGCTGGCCGCCGCGGCCCACTCTCGCGCGACCCGAAGCCGCAGCCGATGACCCGCGGGTTTTCTCGGCGCTGCGGCATCTTGTATGACATGAGAGTGGGCGGACGACGAACGCTCGTTCGACAAGACATCACGTCCCGTGCCGGAGGTCGTGCGATGAGAGAACTCTTGGACCTCGCGACGGTCTCAGCCCTCGCGCTCGTGGCCGCCGCCTGTGCCGTACCTGGGGGGGGCGCGAAGTTCGTCATCGAGTCCGCGGACGCCGACGTCGTCGCGGGCGATGCGCCTGTCACGACGACCGACATGGCAGCAGACCTGCCCCAGGCGCCCGACGGCGCCATCACGCCGGGGCCGGGCTGCGGGCCGGTGCTCGCCGGCGAGAACACGAAGGGCCCCAAGGTCCCGTGGGGCGGCTTCAGCTACGAAGGGAAGACGTACGCCTGCAACGAATGCCCGGCGGGCCTCCAGATCCAGGAGGGGCGCTGGCGCCACATCGACGGCAAGACCGAGGATCCCGACGTCCCCTTGGACGACAACTACCGGGAACGGCTCGAATTCTCAGGTAATACCTGGACTTTCCACTCCGACGGCACCGACTCGTTCACCGACACGTTCGAGACCCAGACCGTGAGCGGCTGGTACTTCTGCGGCGACCCGTCCGAGATCCCTTCCCGTGGCAGCGTCTTCGTCGCGACCAGCGTCTCCAACCCGGGCGCGTTCGGCTGGGAGGAGGGCATCGTCATCTCCGCGGAGCTGCTGATGGACGGCGGGCAGACCGGGATGCTCTTCAACTGGCGCGACGGGATAGCGCCCGGCGCGGCGACCCAGGACGTCTACTGCCGCATCGGTGCTGAGGTCAGCGTGGAGGGGGTCGGCGGCGCGCCGCGCACGACCAAGCTCTGCAAAGACCCCTTCGAGTAGCCGCGGTGGACTCCGCCGCCGAGCTTCGGGTGGTCGCCGCGGTGATCGCCGGCCCCCAGCCGGGTACGGTCCTGGCGTTTCGCCGCGCGCCCGGCCGTCACCACGCCGGCGCGTGGGAGTTTCCCGGCGGCAAGGTCGACCCGGGCGAGAGCCCCGCGGAGGCGCTGGCGCGCGAGCTGCGCGAAGAGCTGGGCGTCGAGGTGGTCGTCGGCGACTACCTCTGGGAGGGCCGGGCCGCCGGGCCGCCGGCCGTGCGGGTGAGCTTCTATAGTGTCACAGTGGCAGTGGGCGCTCCCACGCTCTCCGTTCATGACGCGATGCGAAGCGTACCAACGAGTTCAGCCCCATCCATCCCCTGGGCACCGGTGGACGCCGCCTTCTTGCGCTGGTATGCGGGCGCGAAGCGCTGAGCTTTTGCCCACAGGGTTTCGCCGCAATACTCCCTGGTGCTAGACTGTCGCTGTGACGTCACACTTTCCTACCACCCAGAAGTCGGTCACCCTCGTCGATGGCCGAAGCGACGCACCCCAGCCGCTGCTTATCCTGCTGTATTCAGCGGAGCATGGCCGGATAGGCCAGCGCGCGCCTCTGCTCGATGGGCTGGAGTTGGGCCGCGAGAGCAGGCATTTCGGCAACGCGCCGCTCGATATGGATGCCCAGATGTCCCGGCACCACGTCAGCTTCTCGGTCGACGGGAGCGGGGTGCAGCTCTTCGATCGCGGTTCGACCAACGGGACCTACGTCAACGGCCGGCGGGTCGGTTCGAGCCCGCTGCGTCTGGGCGACGTCATCCAGATCGGCGCCACGTTCATCCAGTACACGATCGCCTGCCGGGACCCCTACTTCGACAAGGACTCGCTCATCGCAGGTCAGAGCCCCGAGATCGACGCGCTGCGGCGCGCCATCGCGGTCGTCGCGCCTGCCAACACCCCCGTGCTGGTCACCGGAGAGCCGGGGACCGGCAAGCGGACGGTGGCCCAGGAGCTGCATCGCCTGTCGCATCGGCGCGGCCGTTTGGTCGTCGTGGAGTGCGTGGGCGCCGGCGCGGACGCCGTGGAGCACGAGATCTTCGAGGGGAGCGCGCTACAGCGAGCGCGTGGTGGCACGCTGGTGCTGGCGGACGTCGACCGGTTGAGCTCGCGGGCCCAGGTCCGGTTGGTCTGGGCGCTCAACGAGATGGGGCGCGGGTTTGAGTCCGGCGCGACCCAGGCCGCGCGGCTGGTCGCCACCGCGCGCACTTCGCTGCGCGACGAGGTTGCCCTGGGGCGGTTTCGCGACGACCTCTTCGCGCGGCTGGTCGCGTGGTCGGTGGAGATCTCGCCGCTGCGCCACCGCCCGCTCGATATCGGCACCCTGCTGGCCCATTACCTGGCCCGTTTTGCGCGCCCAGCGGTCCGGGATGGCGCGGTGGCGAGCAGCGACTTCGTGTGGGCGATGCTCCAGGCCGATTGGGTGCAGAATGTGCCGCAGCTCGCGGCGGTCGTTGAGGCCGCGGCCGTGGAGTCCGGTGAGAGCGGCCGGTCGGCGCGGTTGACGGCGCGCATCCGAGCGATGCTCGACCGAGACACCTTCAGCGTCGCCGCGCCCACGGTCGCGCGCGCGACGGACGCGCCGCGGAATCGACGCGCGGACGACTACCGCCCCCCGCCCGAAGAGCGGTGGCAGCTCGTGGACACGCTCCGCCAGCACGACTTCGTCATCAGCCGCGTGGCGCGCCAGTACGGCAAGCATCGCCAGCAGATCTATCGCTGGATCGAGCAGTTCGACATCGACGTGGACGGGATGCGGGCGGCCGAGGAGCGCGGCTTCGACAGGTGAGGCCGCGGCCGGGTCAGGGGATGACCCGCACCCGAGGCAGCCGGTGAATCGCGAGGCGTTGGGTGTACTGCGCCAGCCGGTCGCGCAGCTCCGGGAAGCGTGCGGCGCAGTCGGCGTGTGCGGCGTCGTAGCGGCTGAAATCGGTGTCGGTGAAGACGGAGACCGTGGCCGCCATGCGACGAAACTCGTAGTCGACCCACGAAGCGCATGTGCTGGAATCGGCGGGCGGGCCCAGGCTGAGCTCCCGGTCCCAGATGACCGTCTCGGCGATGATCTCCAGGTCGCCGGAGCGCTCCAGCTCGCGCAGCAGCGTCAGGTCATCGGGGTGGCGCTCCCACAGCGCGCTCGTTATCGCGTGGGCGATGGGATCGTCCAGCATGCGGCCGCGCGCGCGGAACATCGCCGCCAGCCGCTCAAGCTCGTCCTCGCCGAGGACCCTGTCGCCCAGCCAGCGGGCGACCAGCAGGTCCGCATAGGCGCGCGGCGTGCGGCGACCGTCGTGCTGCTTGAACTGCTGGGCTGGCTCACCCACGAAGAAGGCCCGCGGGGCCTCGTACTGCAAGACCGGAAAGCGGTCGGTGTGGCGTAGGACCAGCCGCTCCCGGCTGCCGAAATACGCGCGAAAGCGCGCAGCGCCCATCACCTCGAGGGCGAGAAAGCTAAGCATATCCATGGGTTCGCCGTCGGGGTGGAGCCGCGCCATCTCCCGGGCGATCGCCGGGCGCTCGAGGGTCGCCTTCAACCGGGCGAGATCGACCGGGAGCTCGCCCAGGGCCGCGACCAGCACGAGGTCGTTGCCGCGCGAGTTGAACACGCGGGCCTCGGGGAAGACGCTGGCGTAGGTGCCCAAGACGATGCCCACCACGCTGTCGGAGACCTCGTAGGTCTGCACCCACTGGCTCATGACGCCGCCGGGCGCGAGCCGCGAGGCCAGCAGTTGGAAATACTCCTCGGTGAAGAGCTTGGCGGAGCCGGGCTGCCACGGGTTGGAGGGCTCGCTGACGATGACGTCCCAGCGCGCGCCCGCTGGGGAGGTGCGCATGAAGCTGCGCGCGTCCTGGATGTGGAGGTGGACGCGAGGGTCGTTCAGGGGGGCGCCGCTCCAGGGATCGAAGAAGCGGGAGGCTCGGGCGACGGCGGGCGAGATCTCGACGACGTCGATGCGCTCGACGTCGTGGGCGAGCAGGGTGCCGACGCTGATGCCGGAGCCGAGGCCGACGACGAGCACGCGCTTGGCGGTCGGGTGGAAGAGCAGCGGGAGTTGGGAGACCAGGACTTGGGTGGGGACGTCGCCGCGGTTGGACGCGTCACTCTTCCCGTCGATGCGCAGCAGCCGGTGGCCGGCGGCGTTCTCGACCACGCTGACGGTGGCCTCGGCGTCGTCTTCGGTGAAGAGGAACTGCACGTTGTCGGTCGACGAGCGAAAGTCCTCGGTGCTGCCGTAGTCGGTGTCGAGGGAGCGGTAGAGCCCCGCGTGGATGAGGGCCGGGCTCCAGCGGGGGGCGAGGACGAGGAGCAGCGCGAGGGTGCCGAGGGCGACGACGCTCGGGCGGCGATACCAGCCAGCCGTGGCGCCCACCAGCGCCAGGCGGAGCGCTGAGAGCAGCAGGACCGCGGCGCCGGCTCGGAGCGCGAGCTCGAGGCCGAGGGTGGGGACCAGGACCAGGCCGCCGAGGGCGGCGCCGAGGACGTTTCCGACGGTGTTGATGGAGAAGGTGGACCCGACGCCGCGGCCGGCCTCGTCGTGACGCGCGGTGGCGACGCGGCTGGCCAGGGGGAGGGTGGCGCCCATGGCGATGGTCGGGACCGCCATCGCGAGCAGGGCGACGAAGGTGCAGATGGCGAGATAGAGCGGGTATGCGCTGGCCTCGCGGGCGACGCTGCCGGCGAGATCGTGGAGGATCAGCGGGAGGCGCTCGTAGAAGGGGAGCAGCACGATGAGCGAGCCGGCGGCGACGGATTCGGCGATGAGCAGCGGGCGGAAGGCGTCTCGGTCGCCGCCGGCCACGCGCGCGGCGATGAGGCCTCCGAGGGCGATGCCGCCGATGAAGGTGCAGAGCATGATCGAGAAGGCCTGGGCGCTGCCGCCCATGGTGAGCGCGAGGACGCGGGTCCAGACGACCTCGACGATCATGGTGGCGATGCCGGAGATGAAGACCGCTTGCAGCGCGGCGCGGCGCAGCGCCGGGGGATAGGCGCGGGCGTGTTCGGGGAGCGGCGCGGCGCCGGCGCTCGGCTCGACCGTGGGCTTCGAACGGGCGAGCAGGTCGAGGAGGGTGGCCACCAGCGCCAGCAGCAGGTAGAGCACCCCCGAGGCGATGAGCGCGAGGTCGAGGCCGAAGGTCGGGACCAGGACGAAGCCGGCGCCGAAGGCACCGAGGGTCGCGCCGAGGCTGTGGATGAAGTAGAGCCAGCCCACGGTCGAGCCGAGATCGCCCAGGCGTTCGCTGGTCGCGCGGACCAATGCCGGCAGCGTCCCGCCCATCGCGACGGCGCCTGGGAGGATGGCCGCGGCGGCCAGGGCGAGGCGGAGCGGCAGGTCGAAAAAGGACAGCGCGCTCTCGGGCGCCGGGGCCAGCGCGACGTAGACATCGCCCGCGAGGGTGGCCATGGCGGGCGAGAGCAGCGCCAGCATGCCAGAGATGGCCTCCAGCCGCGCGTAGAGGCGCAGCGGGCGGCTGGTGCGGTCGGCGATCGGCCCACCGAGGCGGTTGCCCAGGGCCAGGCCGCCCATGAACGCCGCCAGGACGACGGTGTGCGTTGCGGTGGTCCCGCCGACCAGCAGCCCGAGAAGATCCGACCAGACTACTTCATATATGAGTCCGGCGGCTCCAGAGACCGCGAACGCAAACGCGAGCACGGCACCGGAGAACCGATTCGCAGGTGCGGTCGGCCTCACGGCGCGGGGCTCATCGGCCTACAGCGCCGCGCCGCGCTGTGACGACGGCGCGCGCACGCTGGGGGAGGGTGGCCCGCTTGGCACGGCGGCGTCATGTGGGGAAGACCCCGTCCAGCGCCGCGTCGAGGATGTGAGCGGTCGCGTCCGCGCCGGTCGTCGCGCCGAAGGTCAGCCAGCCGCCAACCGACCACGCCGAGATGCGCAGACCGCTGCGCCCGAGCCGCCGATACTCCATCACCCCCCCCCGAAACGTCCCTCGCCGCGGAGCGCATGCTGTCACGCGCCTCGCGGCGATGTCGAGCCTGGCGCTGGCTCGGCTCTACGGACGGTGTGACCGGCTCCTGCCGCACCGTACCCCGCGCTCTCGCTCCGACTACGCCTGCTTCGCCGGGGCCGGGCCGCTGCCCAGCACGAGGACGCCCGCCAAGATGAGCAGGCCGGCGAAGATCAGGCCCAAAAAGCCCGTGCCGGTCGTGGCGCCGGTCGCGAACGCGATGGCGATGGAGCTAGCGCCGCCCAAGACGAAGAGCGCGGCGGCCAGCATGCGCTTGCGCGTGGCCAGCACGACGAGGCCGAGGAGCGCGTCCAGGGCGCCGGCCATGAACCCGTAAGCGGACGCGGGCGTCGGCGCAGGCGGGACCGCGGGCATGTCCTCGGGCTCGAGGCCCAGGTCCGCCAGGTCGTCGGCCAACGCCGATTGGTCGGCCTGGGCGGTGAGTGTTTGGTAGCCGACGTAGCCGAGCCCGGCGCCCGAGAGCAGCGCGATGAGGACGGCGATGGAGGACAGGGCGGTGCGCATGAGCGGATTCTCCAAGGTGTGCGAGCTGAAGACGGTCGGTCGCGCAGGCGCGCGCTGTCAAGTCGTCGCGACGCCGATGAGGGAGACCCCGATGGGCAAGGGCACGCGGCCGACCAGGTGGCGTTCCGCGGCGAAGATCGCCTCCAAGGCGTGGGCCGCCGGGCCCGCGGAGCTGGTCCCCAGGTCCGCCCTGACGGCACCTCCGCCGAGCAGCCGTCGGGCGACGCGGACGGCGGCGACGGGCGGGAAGAGCGCCGCGTTGTAGTAGCTCAGCCACTGCAGGTCCAACCCGGCGTTGAGGACGACGCGCGCCAGGCCCGCCCGCCGGTAGCGCCGGAAGTGGTGCAGCGCCCCGTCGTGGCCGCTCCACAGCAGCGGGAAGGCCGGGACCGTCAGCAAGAGCCGCCCGCCGGGGCGCAGGATGCGGCGGATCTCGGCCAGGGCCGGCCCCTCGGCGGCGAGGTGCTCCAGCACGTCGAAGAGGCAGACGAGATCGAAGGATTTGGACGCGAGCCCGGTGTCCTCCGCCGCCCCGACCCGCACGTCGAAGCCGGTCGCGTCGCGCGCCATCTGCGCCGCTATCTGGTCTCGCTCCACCCCGGTGACGACGCCGTAGCGCGCCAGCATCGCCAGGTTCCCGCCGGTGCCGCAGCCGAGATCGCAGATCTTGCTGTCCCGGCTCAGCCCCATGCGCGCGATCACGGAGTCGAGGATCCGTCGCCGGCCGCGAAACCACCACGAGTCGGACTCGGCCGCGGCCATCCTCCTGTACTCTTCAGTGTCCACCGGGCGGCGTCAGAAGTTGACGCCCTCGCCGAAGGCCTGGCCCACCGCTTCGTGGATGGCCTCGGAGAGGGTCGGGTGCGGGTGGCTGGTGGCGAGGATCTCGGCCTCGGTGGCCTCGAGGCTCCGCGCCAGGGTCGCCTCGGCGATGAGGTCGGTGACGCCGTGGCCCAGCAGATGACACCCCAACAGCTCGCCGGTCTTCGCGTCGAAGATGACCTTGGTGAAGCCCTCGGTGTGGCCGATCGCCAGCGCTTTCCCCAGCGCCGCGAAGGGCAAGCGCCCGATCTTCAGCTCGCGGCCGCTCTCGCGTGCCTGGGCCTCGGTCATCCCCACGCTGGCGATCTGCGGCTCGCAGTAAGTGCAGCCCGGGATGTTGTCGTAGGCGACGGGCTTTCCAGCGCGGCCGGCGATGCGCTCGGCGCAGTGGATGCCCTCCCACGACGCCTTGTGCGCCAGCCACGGCGGGCCGGCCACGTCGCCGATGGCGTAGATCCCCGGCGTCGTCGTGCGCATGTCCCGATCGACCTTGATCCGCCCGCCCTCGACCTCCACACCGCACTCCGCCAACCCGAGCTCCTCGACGTTGCCCATGACCCCGATGGCCACCAGCACATGCTCGGCCTCGACCGTCGCGGGCTCGGTCTCGCCGGTCTGTGCCGCTACCTGCGCGCGGACCACGCCGTCATGGACCGCGATCTCGTCGGCGACGCTGCCGGTGCGCACGACGATGCCTTGACGTCGAAACGACTTCTCAAGGGCCTCCGAGATCTCGGCGTCTTCGGCCGGCACGATGCGGTCGGCCATCTCGACCAGGGTCACGGAGGTGCCCAGCGCGTTGAAGAAGTACGCGAACTCACAGCCGATAGCGCCCGCGCCGATGATGAGCATGCGCTTGGGCTGCTCGGGCAGGATCATCGCCTCGCGCGAGCTCACGATGCGCTCGCCGTCGAAGGCCGCGCCGGGCAGCGGCCGCGGGCGAGCGCCGGTGGCGACGATGATGTGCTCGGCGTCGATGAAGCCGTCGTCGCCCACCTGGACCACCCCCGGCCGCTCGAGGCGCGCGGTGCCGACCACGTGGGTCACGCCGTATTTCTTGAAGAGCGACGCCACCCCCTTCTCGAGCCGCCCCGCCACCTGGCGGCTGCGCTTGATGACCTTCGGCCAGTCCACGCCCACGTTGTCGGCGCTCAGCCCCCACCTCGCGGCGCCCTGCATCTGCTGGTAAAGCGCCGCGCTCGACAGCAGCGCCTTCGACGGGATGCACCCCCAATTCAGACAGATACCGCCCAGGTTCTCGCGCTCGATGCACACCGCCGACAGGCCGAGCTGGGCGGCGCGAATCGCGGCCGTGTAGCCGCCCGGGCCGCCGCCGATGACGGCCACGTCGAAGCTCTGTCGCGTGTCGGACATGGGGACTCCAGAGAGGGAAATGACGAGGTCAGAGCGCCAGCCGCAGCGGCGTCTCGATGAAGGTGCCCAGGGTCTGCATGAAGGCCGCGCCCATGGCGCCGTCGACGACGCGGTGGTCGCACGACAGGGTGCAGGTCACGAGCTTGCCCGCGCGCACGACGCCGGCCTCGGCCACCGGCGCGTCCCGGACCGCGCCCACGGCCAGGATGCAGGCGGCGGGCGGGTTGATGACGGCGGTGAAGTGCTCGATGCCGAACATGCCGAGGTTCGACACGCAAAACGAGTTCCCGGTGTAGTCCGCCTCGTCCAGAGACCCGGCGCGGGCCCGCTCCGCCAGCTCGCGCACGGCCAAGGCGAGGCTCACCACGTCCAGCCGCTCGGCCTCGCGCACCACCGGCGTGATGAGGCCCGTCGGCATCGCGACCGCGAAGCCGAGCGACACCGGGCCGAACCGCCGGATGACCTTGTCCTCCCAGCCCGCGTTGACGTCCGGGTGGGCGTTCAGCGCCAGCACCGCCGCGCGCATGATGAGGTCGTTGAGGCTGACCTTCACCGTGTCCTGGGCGCTGTTCAGATCGGCGCGCAGGTCGACCAGCTTGTCCGCGCGCCACGTCGAGGTCAGGTAGAAGTGAGGTGCCGACTGCTTGGACGCGACCAGTCGGCGGGCGATGGTCCTCCGCATCTGGGTGACGCGGATGGTCTGGTCCTCGCGAGCCGCGGCAGGTGCGCTCCCGGTGCGCATGCGCCACGCCGGCGGCTGACTCTCCACGTCGGCAGCCACGATGCGGCCGTAGGGACCGGAGCCCTGCACGCTGAGGAGATCGACGCCGCGCTCGGCGGCCAGTCGGCGGGCAAGCGGCGACGCTCGCACGCGCACGCCGTCCTCGTCTGAGGGTGCTTCGGGGACCGGGCCACCGGCGGACTTGGGCGCGGGCTTCGGCTTCGCCGCGGGCGCGGGCTTGGCGCCGGCAGCCCGCGATCTGAAAGGTGCCGCCTCGCCCTTGGCAGGCGAGGCGGCGTCGTCGTCACGCGTGGTGTCTGCGTCATCGGGCGCGTCATCTGCGTCATCGGGCGCGTCATCTGCGTCATCGG